>CAYSWE010000377.1:0-1645 GCA_964434515.1 uncultured Phycisphaerales bacterium
GCGGCGAGCTTGGACTTCTCCGTTCGAGGCAGCTCCCGCCACCAGGACGCAATGCGCTTGGGAAGGACCAGCATGCTCTTGACGCGATCGACCAGGGCATCGCCGGACAAGCCGTCGAGCCGATCGAGCGAGGTCTTGTCAAAACCGGGAATCGGTAGCTTGCGGGCAAACCCCATCATCGAGCGCAGCACCGAGGCGTCGATCCGCTCGGCAACGGCTTCGGCCTGGGCCTCGAGCTGCGCATAGTTGTCCTGCAGAGCGGCGATCCCCTTGCGCATCGGCTCCGCCAGCTTCGGATCGTCGAGGGCAGACAGGCTCGCTACGAAACCAGGGTCCCGCAGGAACTCCGGCAACGCCGCGAACGCCTCGCCGTCGTCCTTGGCCAGCGCATGCACGTGCTCATAGACCTTGATCAGACTCGGAAAGTCCGCGCGCTTGGCGATCTCCTTCGACACCCAGCCATCTTGGCTATGGTCGATGATGGCATAGGCACGCACGCTCTTCGCCTTGCTCAGCAGAGCCGGGATAAAGAGCGCCAAGCCCCAGATGATCGGGAACAAGAGGATGCCGAACCAGAACGTCTTGGTCCGCACCATCTCGATGAACTCGCGGCGAGCCACAAGATAGGTCTTGTTGTTCATCGTCCTGCCTCCCGATCGCGTTCGACTGTCATTGCCTCCTCGCCGACCGTGCGCACGTAGATCTCATGGAGCGACGGCTCACGCAAATCGAATCGTCGCACCGTCAAGCGACCGACGATCGACTTGAGGAAGGCCTGCGTATCGCCGCCGTCGGCGAGCACGATCTCGGCGCTCTGTCCCGCATCGTTGACCCGCTCGACCCCGGGCAAATCGCGCAGAAAGTTCGCGTCGCCCTCGTAGTCCAACTTGATCGCCCGCGGCCCACCAGACTTGATCTCGGCGAGCGTACCATCGAGCACTTTCTTGCCCTTGAAGATCAGTAGGATGCGATCACAGATCTCTTCGGCCTGCTGCATCACGTGCGTCGAAAACAGCACGGTCTTGCCAGCGCGCTTCATATCGAGGATCGTGTCGCGCATAAGTTCCATATTGACAGGATCGAGTCCACTAAATGGCTCGTCCAAGATGACAAGATCCGGCTCATGAATCAGCGTGCCGAGGAGCTGCACCTTTTGCCCCATCCCCTTCGACATGGTCTCGCACTTCTTGTCATGCCAGTCGCCGAGCCCGTATTTTTCGAGTAGCTCCTTGGCGCGCTGCTTGGCAACGCTCGGCGCCAGGCCCTTGAGCGTACCAAAGTAGGCGATGACCTCGCCGGTCTTCATCTTCTTGTAGAGCCCCTTCTCCTCGGGAAGATAGCCGAGGCGGTCTTTGATCTCCTCCGAGCGCGCGTGTCCGAGCACGGACAGTTGCCCCTCGTCGGGATAGAAAATGCTCATGATCATGCGCATCGTCGTCGTCTTGCCCGAACCGTTCGGTCCGAGGAAGCCGAAGATGCTGCCCGTGGGCACGCGGAACGATAGCCGATCGACGGCCGTGAAGGTTCCGAAGCGCTTGGTGATGTCCTCGAGCTCGAGGGCGTGTTCCATTCAATCCTCTACAAGAAAGGGGGTCTCGAACCGGGCAAAGCCGCCGGTTTCGCTCGACAGTGGCAATATTCGCGA
>CAYSWE010000377.1:1655-5330 GCA_964434515.1 uncultured Phycisphaerales bacterium
TCTGCGGAGCGGGCCCCGACCTCACTCCCATTCGATGGTCCCCGGTGGTTTGCTAGTCACATCCAGCACGACTCGGTTGACGCCGCGGACCTCATTGATGATGCGATTGCTAACACGCCGCAGCAGCGCCTCCGGCAGATAGGCCCAATCCGCCGTCATCGCATCGACAGACTCGACCACGCGCAGCACGATCGGGTTCTCGTAAGTGCGCGCGTCCCCCATCACGCCGACGCTTTGCACGGTTGGAAGCAGAACGCAGAAGTACTGCCAGAGCCCAGCACAGAGCCCCGCTGCCTCGACCTCGCTGGTGAAAATCGCATCGGCCGCACGCAAGAGGTCGCAACGCTCGCGCGTGACGCCGCCAACGATGCGCACGCCCAGCCCCGGACCGGGGAACGGTTGCCGATCGACGACCTCGGCCGGCAGCCCAAGACTGCGGCCAATCTCCCGCACCTCATCCTTAAACAAGCTGCGCAGCGGCTCGACGAGCTCCAACTCCAAGTCCTCGGGCAAACCACCGACGTTGTGATGCGACTTGATCACCGCGGTCGCGCCGCCATGTGCCGCGACCGACTCGATGACGTCCGGATAGAGCGTGCCCTGCCCGAGAAAGCCGACGTTCGCAAACTGCTTGGCCGCCTCACGAAAGACCTCGACGAAGCGATGCCCAATGCACTTGCGCTTCGCTTCGGGATCGATCACACCCCGAAGATCCTTGAGGAAGCGTTCGCTGGCGTCGACAACGTGCACGTCCATATCGAAGTTGCGGCCAAACAGCGCCTCGACTCCGTCGCGCTCGCCCTGGCGCAGCAGACCATTGTCGACAAACACGCAATGCAACCGGTCGCCAATCGCCCTGTGCACGAGAACGGCCGCCACGGACGAATCGACGCCCCCGGAAAGTCCAAGCACGACCTCGCCGCGCTCGCCGATCTGTGCGCGCAGCGCGGCTGTGGTCTCAGCCACAATGTGTCCCGCGGTCCAATCAGCCACGAGCTCGGCGACGTCGAACACGAAGTTGCGCAGCAGCTTGCCGCCCTCGATCGTGTGCGCGACCTCGGGGTGAAACTGGAGCATGGCGATCCTGCGCGCCGCGCTCCAGGCTGCGGCGAACGGGCACTGCTGTGTGCGGCCGGCCGCGACGAACCCCTCGGGTAGATGCTCGACGGTGTCGCCATGACTCATCCAGACCTGCGACTCGGCATCCATGCCCGCAAACATCGGCCCGAGGTCCACGTCGGCGGCAAGCTGCAGCCGCGCGTGGCCATACTCGCGACCCGTGCTCTCGCCGGCCGGCACGACCTTGCCGCCGAGCTCGCGGCTGAGCCACTGCATCCCGTAGCAGATCCCGAGCACCGGGATGCCGTGCTTGAGCACCGCAGCGTCGAGCTGCGGCGCATCGCTCGCATAGACCGAGCGCGGACCACCCGAAAGGATCAGCGCACCGTAGTTGCCCCGCTCGAGCTCGCCCGCCGCAGCCGCCGGGGGAACGATACTCGAGAACACTCCGAGCTGCCGCACGCGCCGGGCGATCAACTGGCAGTATTGCGTGCCGAAGTCGACGATGAGAACACCGCGGTGTTCGGTCGCCGGCATCGGATCAGACATCCTTCCCCCAGTAGTTCGGCGCTTCCTTCGTGATCATGATGTCGTGCGGGTGTGACTCCTGCAACGAGGCCGAAGTCACGCGCACGAACTGCGCATGCTCGCGGAACTCGTCGATGCTACGCACGCCGCAATAGCCCATGCCGCTGCGCAGACCGCCAACGAACTGATACACGTAGGAAGATAGTGCCCCTTTGAACGGAACCATGCCCTCGACACCCTCGGGGACGAGTTTGTCGCGTTCTTCGATGTCCGACTGGCCATAGCGGTCCTTGCTGCCCTGCACCATGGCGCCAAGGCTGCCCATACCGCGCACGGCCTTGAACGTGCGACCCTTGTAGTGGATGAGCTCGCCGGGCGACTCTTCGAGCCCCGCGAACAAGCTGCCAATCATCACCGCCGAGGCACCAGCGACCAGCGCCTTGGCGCCATCACCCGAGTGACGAATGCCACCATCGGCGATCACGGGGACCTTCGACTTCGCCGCCTCCCGCGCGCAGTTCATGACCGCAGTGAGCTGCGGCACTCCGACACCAGCAACCACCCGGGTCGTGCAGATGCTGCCCGGCCCGATGCCGACCTTGATCCCGTCCGCGCCAGCAGAAATCAGATCTCGCGTGGCGTCGCGCGTGGCGACGTTGCCAGCCACCACATCGATGTCCCAGTCCTTCTTGATGCGACGCACCGTGTCGAGAACGTTCTTGCTGTGCCCGTGCGCCGTGTCGACGACGATCACATCGCAGCCCGCCCCCAAGAGCGCCTCGACACGCTCGAGGTCGTGCACGCCGACCGCGGCGCCGACGCGCAGCCGCCCGCGCCCATCGCGGCATGCCTTCGGATACTGTTCCGTGAGGTGGATGTCCTTGATCGTGATCAGCCCGGCGAGCTTGCCGTCGGAGTCCACGAGCACCAACTTCTCGACTTTGTTGTCGTGCAGGATCTCGCGCGCGTCCTCGAGCGTCGTGCCGGGCCGCCCCGTCACGAGGTCCCGCGTCATCAAGTCCTCGACGTGCGTCGCCGCCCCGGTCTGGAAGCGCAGATCACGGCTCGTGAGGATTCCAACGACGACGCCCTGATCGTCGATCACCGGCAGCCCAGAGATCCGGTGCTTGCGCATCAGGGCCTTGGCCTCGCCCGCCGTGGCCGCCGGCGTCAGCGTCACCGGATCGAGAATCACACCATTCGCGCTGCGCTTGACGGTATCGACCTCGCGCACCTGGGCCTCGAGTTCGAGGTTTTTGTGGATGATGCCGATGCCGCCCTCCTGCGCCAGAGCGATGGCCAAGCGCGACTCGGTCACCGTGTCCATCGCAGCCGACACCAGCGGAATCTCGATGGACACGTTGCGTGTCAGGAACGTCTGTGTCCGCACCTCGCTCGGAACGATCTCGGCGAAGCGCGGAACGATCAGAACGTCGTCGTAGGTCAGCGCCTCGCCGAGGATCTTCGCGCCATCGCCCGCGGCTCCCATGGGGAAACTGGCCAAGCGGCCCTCCTTGGACAAAAGAAAGAACCTAGAGCCGAGCCGGGCGACCCGCCAGCGCAAACTCGCCACCAAGCGGAATCCGGCGCCAGAAACGATGGCGCGGGGCCGAACGCCGCGATCAGGTCCACCAAGGCCGAATGAAGAGCGCTTCGGACGTGCTTGGCCAGACTCCGACCTGGCTCCCAAGCACCAGGTTCGTCTTGTGCGCCGCAACGCGATACCCGCGCTTGCGAAACAGCTCGGCCAACCGCCGGAAGCTCGTATGGAAGTGAAAGAAGAGCCCTTTGCCCGCGATCGAGGCCTCGACGGCTTCGACCAGCGAGTCGAGCGTTTCGAGGTCGTTGGGGCCCGGCCTCGCGACACCCCACGGATCTCCGCGGAACAGCTCGTGATACGCGAGGCAACCATGGGCTCTCCCGTCGACGTGCGCAATCCAGAGTTGGTCGGGGTAGGTCCGAGCGAAGTGCTCGAGGTCGCGCGTGAAGTCGAGACCGGGCAGAACCTCGTCGGTCCAGCCGCGGATCTCCTCGATCGCCGCCGACGCGCCCGCTCCCAACTGCCGCGCCGTGCGTACCGACTCGGTC
>CAYSWE010000378.1:0-5323 GCA_964434515.1 uncultured Phycisphaerales bacterium
TGCCGAGGATCAGCAGCCGGCTGGAAGTGCGCAACACCGCGCCCACAGCCGCAGCCGCGAGCATGCCGAGCGCGCAGTAGAGAATGCTCGCCTCTGCGACCGCACGACTCGTCGCGTGCACGTCCAGCTGCCGAATCGAGTTGATGGCCGAACCCAGCAGGAACGGGACCAGCAGCTTGAGCCCCACGCTCAGCACAACCGCCACGGCTCCGAGCGCGTAGAGGGCGCGGTAGCGACGCATGTAGGGCAGCAGCCGGCGCGGCAGCCAGGCGGCAGCGCTGCGTGTGCTCGGTGACTCGGTCGGAAGCTCCATCGAGGACGAATGTAGCGCCGCTTGGCACGGATTGCCTGCCGCGGAGGAAGGTTGTCACCGCGGGGGGAAAAAACGTGTCGGAGTTATTTTTGCGGGGTAGGCAGGCGCATTCCGCTACTTCTTGGCGGCTGGATCGTCCATCGCGAATTCGAGGTTCTGCGGCGGGGCCGTCGTGCTGAACTCCAGAATGTCGCTGGTTTCGGTCGTTTCGCCGGCAAACTTGGTTGCGGCGACTTCGCAACGGAGCCCCTTGCCCGGGATGACCGGAAGGCGGAATCGTCCGCTGGCGTCCGTCGTCGCCGTCATGTTCTCGTCGATCCAGATCCCGAGAAGTTCGTTTCTCCAATCTCCCTGCGCCCAGGACGACCCGACGAGGTGCACGTTGGCGCCTGCTACCGGTCTGCCGTTGTGGTTGAGGACTCGACCCGAGACGTGTGGGATGGGCTTGAGTACGAGCGCCAGCGGGCCGTGCGCCAGTTGCTTCGGCGTGAGACGTTCCAAGAGGTAGTGATCGTTGAAGCGCACGAAGAAGGCCTCTGCGTCATGGCCGCGTGTGAGTAGAGAGCAGCGGCCCCGTCGGTCGGCCTGCGGATTGTAGTTCTCGAATACCTCCACGCCTGCGCACTGACTACCCGAAAACGAGTAGGACCGAGCCAGCAATAGCTGAGCATAGGCGGCCGGTCGCCCGTCGGGCAGGGCAAGCTCCAGGGTCACAATTCGAAGCTTGCTCAGATTGGTCGTCCCGAGATCGACATCTCCGTTCGAGTGCTTCGTCGGTATGGTCAAGTCGAAGGCCTGCCCTGGGATCTCTGGGAGGGGGCGCCGCAACAACAGCACAACTCGGAGCCTGCCGATGTCCTTGCCGAGCCCTGCTGCTCGGAACGCTCCTTTGTCGTCCAGCTTCAGCAGCGCGAGGCGCTCGGTCGAGGCGGGACCGGGCGACCCGGATGGGAGGCGGGCCAAGAGTCGGACGTCCGCTTGGGTCCAGCCCGCCGGCAGCAAGATCTGGCCGCGCAGTCCGCGCCCCTTTGGGAGTTCGATCGTGTGCTCGGGTGCGTGGTCATCTCGGACCTTGCTTGCGTCGATGACGGGGATCGAACGCGAGTCGATCACGACGGCTTCACGCCCCTTGGCGGTGATCCATACGCTCGTGTTACGCGCTACGCTGCGGGTCCCGTGGGTCGCGCGTCCCCAGGAGTCGATGGGACACGGCACGAGAATCGCCGCGTTTCCTTTGGCGTCGGTGGTCGTGCTTGGATTGCGCAGAGATCCCTTTGTGGTCACCGAAACCGTTGCGCCCGCGATGCCCTTGGTGCTGTCGTTCATCGCCTTCTTGCCGAACAGGCGACCCAGCAGGCTCTTCTTCGCCGCCTTCGCGCATTTGGCGACGACCCTGAGCCGGAGCTGCACCGGCGGGGGCAGCACGAGGCGCTCTACGTCGGTCGGCGGCAGTGGCTGCTTGGCGACATCCGGCAGACCCGCGACTGGCTTGCCCGTGACCTTCGCGCGCTGGCGCTCAAGGACCTTCCGGTCCTGCTCGCGTTCGAACTTCGTCAGCCCGATCCACGCCTGCATCCGTACTTTCCCACCCACTAGGAAAAACAGTCTCAATGCAGTCCCAGGCTTCGGCGGAATCGTCCAGTCGCCGGCTTGGTCACGAGCGAGACGCAGCCAGCCGCCGCTCGGATCTTCGATTTCGAACGCAATCCTGCCGAAGGTCTTCCAGTTGTCCACCCCAATGGGTCGTAGATGAACCGTGACGCTCCTACTAGAGGCCTCGACGAGTTGGATTCGTTCCCGTGACGGACGGTAATGGAGGATCAGATCGCTGAAGCGGCCCGCTTCGCTCGGGTCGGTGGACCGAGCCCAGACCGTGAGATCCCGGCCCAGCGGCACGCGCGCCACGAAGCGACCGCGAGCGTCGCTCTGTGTCGTGATGTCGATGCGCTGGCTTGGTTTGGGCAAGCCGAGCATGCTGCGTTCGCGAAAGATGACCTGTGCCTTGGCCCAGGGTCGTCCGTCGTTGGCTCGTACCTCGCCCGTGACTCGCGCGTACTTGTGGCGCTCTGACTTGGCGGCTCGGGCTTCTTGTGGAAAGGGTAGGAGCGTAGCGCCGAGCAATACGAATGTGAGACCTGGCATTTCGAGGGACTCCGTTTGGTCGTGGTCTGCGTCGGGGAAGTGCATGATACGGCCTCTTGGGTCCTTCCACTGAATCCCAACCACTGGCTCCTGGCGGAATCCGCGGTGGCCGAACGCTCGGGCGGCGTGGGGGATTTCGACGCCTATCCGCCCAGTTCGCGCCTCGACCGCTATGAGATCCTGAAGAAGCTCGGCGAAGGAGGCATGGGCACCGTCCCGATTCTTTCGGAGACGCTCCGCGGCGCCGACCATCTCGATACGCAGCGCCTGATCTGCGAAGTTGGGCTTGGGCTCGCGTCTCCCGTGGCAGCCAGGACTGGCTCTTCGGCACCTTCTCCCCGGACGGGCGCTACGGATCGCTGCAGGCTGGCGATGGAGCACGGGACGACGTCGTGCACGATGTCGGGGTTCGGCTAGCAGGCGGTTCGATCCTCGTCTGCGGGTCTCTCGAACTCGACTGCACCTTCCCGGATCGGAACTCGAAGTCCCCACCCCAGATCTTGCGAGCGCAGCCACTGCGTTCTGAATACGCTCCGGGCAACGAGCACTAAGAAGACGCCGTTCTCGCACGCTACACCAGGGACGGCCGCCTTTTCTGGGCTCCTACTTCCGCTTCTTCTTCTTCTTCTTCTTCTTGCGCGTCTCCGGGTCGCCGGGCACGGGCCTTTGCGGGTGGGTGTCGTCGAGTTTCTGCTGCAACCGCGCGAGCTCGGCTTTGAGGCGCGTTACGACGGCTGCGTAAGCAGGGTCGGCATACACGCTATGTAGCTCGTGTGGGTCCTTTTCTAGGTCGAACAACTCCCACTCGCCGACGCGATAGTAATGGATGAGCTTGTAGTTGCGGGTGCGCACGCCGTAGTGCTTGGCGACGGCGTGGGAGCCCGGAAACTCATAATAGTGATAGTAGAACGACTGGCGCCAATCGCTCGGCGTTGCTCCCTTGAGCAGAGGGACGAAGCTGCGGCCCTGCATGTCGGCGGGGATGGCCTCGGCCAGGCCCGCGATGTCGAGAAAGGTCTCGGCGAAGTCCAGGTTGGAGACAAAGTCCTGGTTGGTCGAACCGGGCTGAATCACGCCGGGCCAGCGGATGAGGAGCGGCGTGTGCAGCGACTCCTCATACATCCATCGCTTGTCGAACCAGCCGTGCTCTCCAAGGTACCAACCCTGGTCCGAGGAGTAGATGACAATCGTGTTGTCGGCCTCGCCATGCGCGTCCAAGTAGTCGAGCAGCCGCCCGACGTTGTCGTCGACCGAGGCAACGCAGCGCAGGTAGTCCTTGATGTAACGCTGGTACTTCCAGCGGACGAGGTCCTTGCCGCTGAGCTCGGCCTTGCGGAACGCGGCGTTCTTAGGTCCATAGGCGGCGTTCCATAGTTCGAGTTGCTCTGCCGTCAGGTTGCGCGGCGGCCGCAGCTTGAGATCGAACGGCGAAAGGTGCTTGGCGACCATCATTTTTTGCGTGTGGGCGGGACTCGCACGACCGCTGTAGTCATCCCAAAATGTGGCCGGCTCAGGGATCGTGACATCGTCATACATGTGCAGGTGCTTGGCGTCGGGCTGCCAGTTGCGATGGGGCGCCTTATGCTGGAACATCAGCACGAACGGCTTGCTCTTGTCGCGCCCTTTGTCAAGCCACTGCAGCGCCAAGTCGGTCACGATGTCCGTGGTGTAGCCGGTGTATTTGTGAACCCCCTTCGCCGACTTCATCCGCGGATTGTAGTAAGTGCCCTGCCCACGCAGGATCTCCCAGTAATCAAACCCGGTCGGATCACTGCCGAGATGCCACTTGCCAATCACGGCGGTCTGATAGCCGTGCTCGCGCAGGATCTTGGGGAAGGTCATCTGACGACCGTCGAAGCGGTTGCCGTTGCGAAAGAAACCGTTCTTGTGGCTGTACTTCCCGGTGAGGATGCAAGCGCGGCTCGGACCGCAGAGCGAGTTGGTGACGAAGCAATGATCGAAGCGCATCCCCTGGCGCGCTATACGATCGATGTTGGGGGTCTTGTTGATCACCGAGCCGTAGGCACTGATGGCCTTGTTCGCGTGATCATCGGCAAAGATGAAGACGATGTTGGGCGTCTGCGGTTTCGTCACCTGGCTGCGGCAGGCCGAACTGCCGAGTGGGCCGAGCGCGGCGAGCGCGGCGACGAGGAGAACTCCGTTGGGTCGACTGCATGCCATGGCCGACAGCCTACACGACGTTCGCTACCGAAGGATCAGATCCACCGGGTTCGAGGCCGCGCCGGTGAAGCCCTGCGGGCCATTCACCACCCAGGCGGCAAAACTCAGCCGCTGCCCGGCCAGCGCGGGCGTGAGCGGCAAACCGACGAAGGTGATCCACGGGTTGGCCACGCCGCGCGCGTCGAGCACACCGAGGAACCGAGCCGGCCAAGGATTGCCGAGCAGCTGCACGAACAGCGGCACCGTCGCATCGAACCGCAGCGGCAGCGTGCCGCCCGGAAACGGGATGCCGGGCGCGTGCCCCGACGCGTTGACGAAGACCACGTAGAGTCTGCCAGCGCGCGCAGCGCCGCCACGCAGTTGCAGCGACATCGAGGACGGCGAGCGGAGCTTCATCGTGTTGATCGACGCCACCAGGGTCGGGCGAACGGCTTTGCGAAACGGCAGGTCGAGCCAGGCCGCGTCGGCGCCAGAGCCGTGACGAATCTGCATGCGACAACTCGAAAAATACGGGACACCGACGATGGCACGCACCATCGGAGCCTCATGCAACCAATGATTGCGCACGTTGAGTGAGAGCACCGTGCCGCGCGGCAGCACGGTGGCCACTGGTCCAAGATCGAACTCGAGTCGACCCAACACCCCCGGCTTGGCATCGACGACCCCCTTTCCCCAACTCGCAATCAT
>CAYSWE010000379.1:0-5308 GCA_964434515.1 uncultured Phycisphaerales bacterium
GATGGACTGGTCGTCAACCTGACGCGTCGCCGGGGGCGGGCCGAACCCTATCTGCTCCTTGGGCTTGGCCCGGTCGAAGTGCGGGGCGAGCTTCCGGCTTCGGGAGGTCGCGCGGCGCGCCCGTTCGTTGCGAAGGGCAACCACGGCTTCGCGATCAGCCGCGATCCGGGCACGCCGTTCGTGCGTGGCAGCCTTGGCGCGTCACAGCCGAGTGATGGGCACGTGTTCTCGTTCGTGAGCGAGCCCGATTCGATCCGGGGCAACGGCTGGATGTTCTTCGAGCTCGAGGATGAGGCGCTCGCTGGGCAGCAGGATCGTGTCCGGGAGTCGAGCACGCCGGCAGCCACGCCAGGCCCGGAGTTCTTGCGCTTGCGCTTCCTCGCTGCGGTGCGCAAGGAGTTGATCTGGGAACGTCGGGCGGGTCCGGCCGGCGGGCGCACGCTGGTTCGTGGCGTGAAGTCCGCGGTCTTGACGCGCGAGGCCGGCGTCGATGATGTCTTCCTCAGCGGGCTGCCGCTTCAGCTCGAAGGGGGGCCGCGCGGCTTGCGCGCGAGCGCTGCGACCGCGCGCAAGAGGGCCACCAAGCCCTGGTCGTTCGAGCGCGGCGTCGACCCTGTGCTCCTCGATGTTCCGGCGAGGGACGGCCAACCGCCGGTTCGGCTCACTGCCGACCGCGCGCTGGCTCAAGTCCAGCCGCGCGATGCACTGTTTGCGCAGTCCACGTTCGATGGCTGGTTCCGCGCCGTGGGCAACGTCCATGTTGCGTCGCGCTCGACCGCTTCCGGCGTCGACTTCGATCTCGACTGTGACGAAGTGGAGCGGTTGCCCCGGGCTGTGCCTTGGATGCTCAGCGCCCTCAACGAGTTCGCGCTTGGTGGTGCCGGGACGCGAATCGAGTCGCTGCTCTATGGCTCGCGAACCGGGCTCTTGCATGCGAAGGGCAAAGTGCATGTCGTCGCGCGGCAACGCGTCGGCAAGGGAAAGGCGGCGGCGATCGCCGTGCGCACGTTGCGCGGGCACGAACTCTGGTTGGATGCCGAACGTGGCTTCGCCCGGTTCAAGATGACACCCAAGCCGGACGGCGACCTGAGTGAGCGTGTCGTCGAGGGCACGGTCGATGAGCCGGGCAAGGGACGCGTTCGCTTGGTGGGGCCGTTTCTGGTCGGCCGTGGCCGCGAGATGGTGATCGGCCGCGACGGCGCAGCGGCGCCGACCGTCTGGATCATGGACGACCGCCGGGCGCCGCGCGGATCGGCGTCCGCCAAGCTGCGTCGTTTGCGACTGCGACCTTCGGGGCCGGTTGTCTGGTCGGGGGAGGCCGTGCAGCTGCCCGGTCCGGTCGCCGCGCGCACCGTGGACGACGCCGATCACGAGGTCGCCGGTGGCTTTGCCATCGATTGCACCGAGGGGATGCGGTTGTTGCTCGGCGACCCGAAGCATGCCGGTGCGCGCGGCGCGGACTGGGGGCTTCCCGGCAGCGTCGAGCGCGCCGAGGCTCGCGGCAATGTGCGGCTCGGGGTGCGCAACATCGTCGCTCGTGGCGATGTCTTGGGGTTCGATCCGGCGACGGGTTGGCTCGAGCTTGCCAGTCACACGAGGCGACCGGTCGTGGTTCGTTTTGGCACACGCAGTCGCATGGATACACACACCCAGTTGTCGATCAATCTCCGCACGCGGGCATGGAAGGCCGGCAGCGGGTCGCATTCGGGGTCGTCCGGGAAGAGACGCTATCGATGACGAGTAGAGTCTGCGTTGCGCGATTCGCGATCATGTTCGGGCTGGTCTTGGCGCATGCGTGTTGGGCGCAGGCGTCGCGCCCGGCGCCAAGCCGCAACTGGGAACTCTTGCGCGGTAACATCGTGTCCAAGCCCGACGGCGATTTCACGTATTGGGTGATCGACGGCTACGCCGACTTCCGCATCGATGACATTCGCGTGCGCGCGAATCGGGCCGTGCTCGTTTGGGATACCGACGAGATGTTGGCCGGTGAGAAGGCGCTAGGCGGGGGTGGCGATCTACCCAGGCGCGGCGCGATTCCCCCGTTCTCGCAGGCGAGCCTGCGCGGACAGCGTCTACGGCGCCGCATGGAAGCACGGGCGGAGTCCTTTCTCGGCAAAGGGGCGGCGCGATCGCTGCAGATTCCACCGGGGAAGGAACGCTTGGCTCTGGTCTTGCGAGCCATCTACGCCGACGGCGACGTGTTCTTCGAGCGTGGCAATCTGCGACCATTTCGCTGTCGCAAGCTGTTCGTTTCGTTTGCGTCCGATCGGGCCGTGATGGAGGACGTCGAGTTTCGGATCCCGGCCGGAGCGTTGAAGAAGGTCGCGTCGCCGTCGAGCCGTCAAGCGGTTTCGTTTGTCGTGCGGAGCCCACGCGTCGTCCAGCAGGGGAGTCGTCTGGTCGCGCGCAAGGCCCGCGTGACCACCTGCGACGCTGGCGAACCACACTTCGTCCTCGAGAGCGATCGGTTGACCGTGACGCAGCTCGACGATGTGACCGAGTTCCTCGGTCAGGGCAATCGACTGTCGCTCGCCGGTCTGACCAACATTCCGCTGCCCGACTACCGCTACTACTCGGACCAAGAGAACTGGATTCCGTTGCGCGGGATGAGCGTGGGTGTGTCGCAGGAGCGCGGCGAGTTCGTCCTCGCGGAGTTCGGTGGTCGGCTCAATGACCTGGGCCAGGCGCTCGTCTCGATGTTCAGCTCGCGTAGTGGCGCGAGCCAGCCGCGGTTTCGTGGCGAGTGGTCGCTCCGGACGGGTTGGATGCGCAAACGTGGCGTGCCGTTCTTCGGGAAGCTCAACTACGAACTGCCGGGCACGTTCGCCGGGAAGCTGGACTCGTTCTTCATGAACGACTCGGGGAGCGATCGGCGTTCCGTGACGCGCAACCTGGATGGCAGTCTCATCGATCAGCGCCGGCGCGCGTTCGTGCGGACCGAGAACCGAATCGCGTTGGACGATCACACACGCTTGGACCTTGAGTTGTTCGATGCGTCGGATCCGGCCGCCTACTCCGAGTTTCGCCCGCGGGCGCTGCACGAGACCGAGCAGCCGGAGACGAGCATTCATCTGCGCCACGCCAAGGACAACCGTCGCTTGAGCGTCATCGGTCGCGTCGACGTGCCTGGGTTTTCCTACACCGACAAGGCGACGTTGGCGGAGAAGTTTCGCAGCGAGCGGCCGTTCGTCCGCGCGGACCTGTTCTCGCAGCCGCTCGTCGAGGTTGCTGAGGGACTACCGATCGTGCTGGACGCGAGCCTCGGTGCTGGCCGGCTGCGCAATCAGTTCGACGACACGGCGCCCGCCGCGCGGCGCGAGGCGAGCTGGCGCGCCGATCTCGCGCTGGAGCTGAGCGCGCCCTACACGCTCGGGCCGTGGACCATGCGCCCGTATGCGGGGATCCGTGAGACGTGGTACTCCGATCGACCTGGAACGCGGAGCGCGAGCTTTCGCAAGGTGCTCGAGTTTGGCGCGAGCTTCGCGACGAGCCTGCACCGCTCGTTCGATGTGTCGAGCGACGCGCTTGACATCAACGGTCTGTGGCACCGAGTCCGCCCGGAGATTCGGCTGTTCCATCGCTTCGATGTGGATCGATCGCCGTCGGACTACTTCCAGTTCGATCCAATCGATGGCCTCAGTGAAGGCAGCGCGGTCGACTTCACGGTGTTGAATCGGCTTCAGACACGACGCAAGAACCGCGCTGGCGAGAGCCAGTTGAGCGACCTCGTTTGGCTGGACTTGACGCAGCGGGTCTTTCCAAACGCCGTGCGTGACAACGCAGGCAAGCAGCTCGGGCCGTTGTTCTTCGAACTCATCATGACGCCAGGGCCGGGCTGGCTGCCGTTGCCCGGGCTGCGCTTTCTGTTCGAGGGCGAGCGCGACTGGCGCCGCAACGATTTCAAGACGCGCAACGTCGGCGTTGCGGTAGGACCGATCCAAGGTTCGACCATCGCCGCGGAGTGGCGCTCGGGGCGGGACGGCGACGGCACCGGCTCCGTGTTTGCGAACACGCGCATCTTCCAGCGCTGGTTCGTGCAGTATGGTCTGATCTGGGACTTCGAGCAGGACCGGCTCAGCACGACCAACGTGATGTTGATGCGAACCGATCATGACTGGACCTGGATGCTGTCGTTCTCGCGCAACGAAGTCACCAGCGACGAGTCGGTGTTGTTTCGCTTCCGACCGACGTTGGGTGGCCTGCTTCAACAACGGCAGCGGCGCTATTTGAGCGGCGACCCGGCCTTTGGCGTGCTCAATACCAGCGGATTGCGCTAGCTTTTCGAGACCGCACGCGCGCAGAGTGCGCGGTTGTGGAGCACGATCTTATCGCCTTCGCGGAAGTCTTCCGCACGGGCGGCGATGGCCGACAGGATCTTGCTGGCCGTGGCTTCGGTCGCCTCGGCGAGTAGCAGGCGCAACGAACTCGAGAGTTCGCTCGAAAACTTCGTGTAGTGCTCGCCGGAGTCGAATACGAAGCAGGCTTCGACGTCCTCGATCTCGACTTGCTGGTAGCCAGCGTCGACTAACACCGTGCGCAACGCGTCGGGTGTCCCGAGTCGGAATGGGCCCGGTGCGTCTGGATCGGTCGGTGGCAGATCGACGAACTCGCCGACGACCGTGCGCACGAGCGCGATGAACGGGACTTCCGCTGCGCTGGCCCAGACCGCCGCGGCGAAGAGCGCGCCCGGTGCCATGAGCCCGCGAATGCGTCGCGCGGTGTCGACCGGATCGGGGGCGAGCATCAGTCCCCAACGCGACACCGCCGCATCGAAGCCGTCGGGGCGGCCGAGGCGTTCGGCGTCGAGTTCGGCCGCGTCGCAGACGACGAACTCGGCGTTGGCGAGGCCAAGGCTCTCGGCGCGTTCACGAGCGTGCTCGACCATACGACTGGCCATGTCCACACCGAGGACACTCCCGGTCGGCCCGACGACCTTGGCGGCGGTGAGCGCTGGTTCGCCGATGCCAGTGCCAAAGTCGAGCACATGAGATCCAGGCCGGATCCCGGCGAGACTCACGAGTCGGTCGCTGACGATCTGAGCGGATGCCTCGAAGGTCGGCCACCAGCGTTGCCATGCATCGGCGACGGAGTTCCATGCTTCCTGTGGCTCGATCATGGCTTGAACTCGACTGGCTTTCGGATCGGGGAACGCGGATTCCCCATCCATACCACGAATACGCCGCGGAAGCTCTCGCCGAAGTCACTCAAGGCCTCGCCCTTGGGCGATGGCCGATGCGATCACACGATAAGCCAGAAGCGCGGCCGAAAACCCGGCATGGCTGCGACGCCCGCTAGCACGCACCCTGCA
>CAYSWE010000380.1:0-5282 GCA_964434515.1 uncultured Phycisphaerales bacterium
GACCGCGACAACGACATCGCCACGGCCAACCTGCGTGGTGGCGTTCCGCCGGCAACAACCGGCAGCACGACACGGATCTTCAACGGCGGCGGGACCTACAAGACACACTTCTATATCGGTGGGGTCTCGGATGGTTTCAGCGCGTCGACGCCGAGCTCGACGGAGCACGCTTGCCCGCGGCCTGGCCCGTTCACGACGTTTGTCACGCCGCGCCGAAACTTCGACCAGGTCTCGTGCATCCGTAAGTTCGGCCACACCTTCCCGAACGTCGGCGCTGGCCTCACGTTCCCCAATCGCATCGTCAGCGCACGCATCTCGATGCGGATCCGTGGCAACTGTGCATCCGCCAACAATGACACCTTCGGCCTAGCGTTCGACAGCACGCCATCGCCGCGCATGGTGTTCCAGACCAAGCTCATCGATCTGCCGACGGTCCCGGCTTCGTATGGCTCCGGCACCTTCGCGAGCGTCAACCTCGACCTAGGGAACCTGCCGGGCGGCATCGATCTGATTCCGCTGCTCAATGCTCAGAAGCGGCTCGATGTGTTCTTCCAGAACGGCACCCAGGTCGACGCGATCTTCTTGACGCTCGTCACCTGCACGAAGGTGCGCTGCTCCTACAGTCAGAAGCAAACGCCACTGATTGCCGGGACCAACTGGACGATCGCCTCCGGCGGTGCGCCGGCGGGCAGCTTCATCTTCTACTTCCTGAGTCCTAGCGTAGGCGCAGGCCCGGCGCTCCCCGGCGGTCAGTTCTGCCTGATTCCGCCGTTCGTCTACCTGGGCTTTGCCTCGGCGCCGTCGGGCTCCGGAAGCTTGACACTACCACTGCCGCCGGTGCTACCGACGCCATGTGTGACTGTGTCGACACAGTCCTTCGCATGGCCATCGTGGTGCATGTCCAACACCTGGACCGCGCAGTTGTTCAACTAAGCCGTTGTTCGACTAGGCCGTTGTTCAACTAAGCCGTCGTTCAACGAAGCAGCTGGGCTAGCGCCCGCGCTCAGTCAGCGATCTGAACGTTCTCTGCGCGCGGGCCCTTGGGCCCCTCGCCGACGTCGAACGTGACCTTCTGCCCTTCGCGCAGATCGTCATACGAAACTCCGACGACGGCCGACATGTGAAAGAACATGTCCTTGCCATCACCACCATCGATGAAACCGAAACCCTTATCCGTGAGACGCTTGATCGTACCTTCTGCCATGTGTTCCTGCTGTTGCGGTGCGAGGGGGCGCGGCGTCGCCCCGTTCGCGGTGGGGTTTCGAGAACCGCCGATACCGGCACAGTAGGCTACAACCGTTGGTACGCCAGGATTCTTCCGATTCGTGTGCGGTTCTGCGGTGAAAAATCTTCGGTCAACAGAGCCTCATACCGAGCCAAACCGCCGCCAAACCGAACACGAGGCTTGCCAGGACGTAGATCGTCGCCATCAGCGTGGCCCCCCGTTCCATCAGGATGAGCGTCTCACGGCCGAAGGTTGAAAAGGTCGTAAACGAGCCTACGAACCCGACGACGAGGGCGTGGCGCATGTGGGGACCGAGGACGTTTCGCGTCTCGACGAGACCCGCGAGCACCCCCATGACCAGGCATCCAAGGATGTTGACCACAAAGGTCCCCCAGGGGAAGCCTTCGGTCGTGACTCGCGCGACGAAGACCGAGAGCCACCAGCGTAGGACCGCGCCGACGAAGCCGCCGCAGCCGACCGCAATGAGTTCACTCACGGCCGGCTTCCTCCGTGTCCCCGCCCTCGAGCTCGACCCCCAGGCCGTCAGCGATGCGATTGACGAAAGCGTAGTAGGCGGTCACTTCGGCGATCGCCAGGATGTCGGCATCGCTGAAGCCGACGTCGGTGAGCGCGGCGACGTCGCCTCGGACCATGTCCTCGGGGCGCTGGGTGAGCTTGGTTGCGTAGCGCAGCATGGCAAGGCGCTTGGCATCGAGACCGGCCGACCGGTAGTCGGCGTCGATGCGCGCGAGGAGTGCATCGTCGTGGAGTAGGCGGCGCAGACCGCGCCGGTGATGCGCCATTCAGTAGTGGCAGCCGTTGGTCTGGCTCACGACGAAGGCGATCAACTCACGCTCGACCTTGCGCAGCGTCGGCGTCCCGCGCCTCACGGCTTCGTAGAGCGCCAAGTGTCCGGCGAGCACCTCAGGGTGCAGTGCATGGACGCGCAGGATGTTGTCCACGCGACCGCTGCTCGGATCGGCACAGCGCGTGTGGATTTCGCGCAGCGGCGCGCTGGCCTCGTCGGTGTCTCGGATCCACGCCACGTTCTCTCTCCCTGCTCCGCTCTCTTCTCTCGCTGCGATCGGGCCCCCGGCGACGCGTGGCCAAGAGCCGCGTCCGGCGCCGATAAGTGCCGTAGCGTTCTACACTGTCGACCCCGGCGTCGACATCCAAACCCTCGAGCGTTCGACCATGACCGAAGCGCGCACACCATCCGTGACTACGTTCGAAACCAGCGGTGGCACCGTCGAGATCCTCGGCGCGATGGGCCCTCGCTATGACGAGATCCTTACTCAGGACGCAGTCGAGTTCCTCGTCCGACTCGAGCGCCGCTTTCGGCATCAGCGAAGGTTCCTGCTGATGCTGCGCAAGGAGACCAAGGAACGCCTCGCTCGCGGCGCGCTGCCGGACTTCCTGGGCGAAACGCGTGTCGTGCGGGAACACGACTGGGTGATTGCGCCTGCGCCGAGCGATCTCACGGACCGCCGCGTCGAACTCGCGGGGCCTGTGGGGCGCAAGTGGCTGATCCAGGCGCTGAACTCCGACGCCCAGGTGTGCATTGCAGATTTCGAAGATGCGACCTCGCCGACCTGGGCGAACGTCCTCGAGGGGCAGATCCATCTCGTCGACGCGGTGCGACGAACGATCCAGTTCACCGACACCGCAAACGGCAATCGGCACGAGCTATCCGGCGAGCCGGGGACGCTGATCGTGCGACCACGCGGCCTGCACCTCGAGGAGGCGCATGTCCTGGTCAACGGCAACCCGATCTCGGCCGCGCTGTTCGACTTCGGTCTCTACTTCTTCCACAACGCCCACACGCTTATGGCCCGGGGAAGCGCACCGTACTTCTATCTGCCGAAGCTCGAGGGGCATCTCGAGGCGCAGTTTTGGAACGGCGTCTTCAAGTGTGCGCAGGACGAACTGCGGATTGCGCATGGCACGATCAAAGCAAGCGTGCTCATCGAAACGGTGCTCGCCGCATTCGAAATGGACGAAATCCTCTACCAGCTACGCGACCATGCCGCGGGCCTCGCCTGCGGGCGGTGGGACTACGTCTTCAGCTTCATCAAGCAGTTCCGCGACCATCCCGAGTTCGTGCTCCCCGACCGCGAACACATCTCGACGGAGGAGGGGTTTCTGCAGGCGTGCAGCCTGTTGCTGATCCAGACCTGTCATCGTCGCGGCGCGCACGCGATCGGTAGCTTGTCGGCAGAGTTGCCGGATGGCCCGGACGTCGAGCGCAACGCCGCCACGCTCGACACGGTCCGCCGAGAGAAAGAGCGCGAATGCCGCGCCGGTCACGACGGCACCTGGGTTGGACATCCCGCGCTCGTCGACGTGGCCTTGGAGGCCTTCGCCAGTTCGCTGGTGATCCCGAACCAGCTGCACAAGCTGCGTGCCGACGCGTCGGTGACGCGCGACGATCTGCTCGCGGTACCCACGGGGCCGCGGACTCTCGACTCGCTCCGCCACAACACGCGCGTGAGCCTGATCTACCTGCACGCGTGGCTTTCGGGCGACGGCTCGGTGGCGATCGAGGATCGCCTCGAAGACGTGGCCACCGCCGAGATTTGCCGCACACAGATTTGGCAATGGCTGGCGCACGGGGCCGAGCTCGACGACGGCCGTGTCGTCGACCTACCCCTGGTGGGGCAAGTCCTGCGCACCGAGCTGTGCAGAATCGCCGCCGAGGTCGGCGTCGACGCGTTCCAGCACGGCAAGTACGAACTCGCCGCCGAGCTGTTCGAGAGCCTGGTGACCACCGAGGACCTCGCCGACTTCCTGACTCTGGTGGCCTATCCACGCCTCGCGGCCTAGAAGCGTCCCGCAAGTTGGCGGGGATCTTGCCAATTTATGCCGTAAACTGGCGTGATGTTCGCCAGATTGATCCATCTCCCCGCAGAAGAGAGCTGCTTCCTCTTCGGTCCGCGCGGGACGGGCAAATCGTCGTGGGTGCAAAGCCACTATGACAAAGCCACGTACATCGATCTTTTGGATGCAGAGACCTACCAGTTCCTGCTGGCGAACCCGAAGCGCCTCGGCTCCCTCGTTCCCCCAGGCCCCTCTCGAGAAGTCGTGATTCTTGACTGGCTCGAGTGCGCGCAAGCTCCGCAGCGGCGGAGTCAACCTGCTCGCCGGGCGCGCCCGCACGCGGTACCTCCACCCATTCACAGCGCAAGAACTGGGCGAGAGTTTCTCCCTCGAGCACTCGTTGAAGTTTGGCTGTCTGCCGACGGTCTATGTTAGCTCGGACCCGGCGGACTATTTGGCGAGCTACGTCACTACCTACCTGCGGGAAGAGGTGCAGCAGGAGGGGTTGACCCGCAACTTGCCGGCATTCATGCGTTTCCTGGAGACGGCGTCGTTTTCCCAAGCGAATGTACTCAATCTCTCGGCCGTCGCACGCGAGTGCGGCATCGAGCGAAGACTGGTGGCCGAGTACTTTGCGCTCCTCGAAGACCTCCTACTCGCGGTTCGCATCCCACCGTCCACCAAACGGGCCAAGCGAGCGACTGTCGCGCACCCGAAGTTTTTCTTGTTCGATACCGGAGTGTTTCGAACCATCCGTCCCAAGGGGCCTCTCGACAGCCCGGCCGACATCGACGGCGCTGCCCTTGAGACTTTGCTGATGCAGCAGCTCCGTGCCACGAACGACTATGAACGCGCGGGCTATCATCTGTACTATTGGCGCACGCGCAGCAATCGCAAAGTCGACTTTGTCCTCTACGGCGAGCGCGGCATCCGCGCCTTCGAAGTCAAGCGCTCGCGCAGTGTCCGTCCAGCAGACCTACGCGGTCTGCGGGCGTTCCGCGCCGACTACCCGATCAGCCGGGCGACCTTGCTCTATGGCGGTAGTCATCGGCTGCACGAAGACGGCATCGACATGATCCCGTTCGGGGAAGCGATTGGTAGTCTCGCCGAGCTTCTAGCCTGACTGTCGTGTCTCACGCTCTCTGAGCGGCTCATCTCACGCTTCATGGCGCGGATCTCACGGCTCCTCAGACCTGATGATCGAAAAGTCGCTGGACCCGCGAAGTTGTGGGGAGGCGGT
>CAYSWE010000381.1:0-5247 GCA_964434515.1 uncultured Phycisphaerales bacterium
GCGCACTACAGCACCGGCTGCACCGACGTCGAATACGAGTTTCCGTTTGGCTGGAGCGAGCTCGAGGGGATCGCCAAGCGCGGCACGTTCGATCTGACACAGCACCGCGAGGCCTCGGGCGCCAACCTGACCTACTTCGACGAAGAGCGAAAGGAGCGCTACATTCCGCACGTCATCGAGCCCGCTGCCGGCTGCGATCGGACGGCGATGACGTTCCTCGTCGACGCCTATGACGAGCAGGAGATCGGGACCGACAAGAAGGGCAACCCCGACGTCCGCACCGTGCTGCACTTCCATCCGGCGATCGCACCCATTACGGTCGCGGTGTTCCCCCTCGTCAAGAAGGACGGCATGCCCGAGCGAGCCGACGCGATCGAGGCCACCCTGCGTCGCGCCGGACTGCGCACCTTCTATGACCAAAAGGGGGCCATCGGTCGCCGCTACCGTCGTCAGGACGAGGTCGGCACACCATGGTGCGTGACGATCGACGGCGAAACCCTCGCCGACGGCCACGTGACCGTGCGCGATCGCGACAGCATGCAGCAGGAGAAAGTGCACGAGAACGATCTCGTCGCTTGGTTGCGGGAAAAAATCCCAGGCTAAGAGTTCGCGCTGCGCCGCTCGAATCCAGTCGGTTCAGGCAATTGCACTCACACGCCTTGGCGAATAAGCTTTGCGGTCGTGGATACGTCTCACATCGACTCAATCACTCTCGACGACCCCGCCCTTCCGCCGCCGCTTCCCGAGGGGGAAGCTGACGATCTCTTGCGCCGGATGGCCGCCGGCGACGTCGCGGCGCGCGAGGCACTGCTCGCGCGCAACCTGCCGGGCATGCGGGCCTACGCTCACGGGCGACTGCGCGGGGCCGTGCGGACCAAGGAGCAGACCGGTGACGTGCTGTCGCAGGCCGCCATTCGCATGCTTTCCTACCGTGGCTCGGCGAGGTTTGCCAACGAAGCGGCCTTCCAGGCGTTCTTGCGACGGGTCGTCGACAGCGTCGTCATGAGCTGTCTACGCTACTACAAACAGCCTCGTCGGTGTCTCGATCGCGATCTACCGATGTCCGAGGGCACGACCGTGGTCGAGGAAGTCCTCGCGCCGGGCGGTTCTCCTCGAACCCAGGTGTCGCTTCGCGAGGAGAAATCGTTGGTGCGGCGGGCGATGCAGGAACTGGACCCACTCGACCACGAGATTGTTTCGTTGCATGACCTCGATCAAGTTTCCCACGAAGAGATCGGCAAGCGGCTCGGTTTGACCGGTGATTGCGTTAGGCAGCGCTACAAGCGCGCCTTGAAAAGGCTGAAGGGGCTCTACGAGCGCTTTCGGCGGGAAGCGGGGCGGCGCGCCACCGGTCAATAGAGACGTCGTGCCGGCCGCAGGCCGATCGTCATGCTCGAGTACATTGGTTGGACGGCCTGACGAAAGGCCGAGCGCGCCGACGCGGCCGTTTCGTACGACGACCCACCTCGGACCACGAGCAGGTCGGATGTTGCGTGCGCGGCGACGTAGTTCTTGAAGGAGCTCCGGGTCAGTTCCCAGACGTTGCCGTGCATGTTGTGCAAGCCGAAGTCGTTGGGGCGCATCGCGAGCGACATGGCGCGCCTGCGCGGTGGCGGTCCGCTGCCGCTACCAGACAAGCCCTTGACGTTGGCTACGCCGGCAAGCTCGGCTGGGTCGTCGCCGACGTACCAAGGCGTCGTCGTTCCGGCGCGGCAGGCGTATTCCCACTGGGCCTCGGTCGGTAGTTCGAGACCGTGTTCGGCGCAGAGGCGCCCACCGAGCCTTGCACTGATCAGGACCACGGGCAAGCGCTCGAAGTGTGCCTCGAACTCGGCCCTGAGGGGTGGCTGGAGGTAGTCGAGGTTTCCTTGCGCCAGGCGCTGCCACTGCGCATGGGACATTTCGAACTTCGACAGGAAGAATGGCTCGATCTGCACCTCGATCTGCGGCCACTCGCTGACGGTTGCCTGGGGATCGACGTTGGGACCGTTGGTTGGATGGGCGCCGATGGTGGTCGTGCCGCCGGGGAGGAGCACGAATACGAGGCCGGTCTTGCTCGTCAGAATGAGTTCGCCCGAGGCGTCGTCTCGCTGCGGAATCTTGCCGGACGCAAGGTGGCCGAACTCCTGGTAGCCGCTCGCCGGATCGGGGCCGAGCGGCACGAGCCCAATCTGCGGCTCGAAGTCGGGGAGTCCGTAGTCCTTGCGGACCGCCGTGACCGTTCTTTGCCAGCGCGTGGCGAATGCCACGATCGAACGTTGGCGCACGCTCGCTGCAAACGCAGCTCGCGCTCGCAGCGCGGCCAAGCCGGTCGTGCGCAGCCGACGCATCGCCACGAGCTGACGCTCGTAGCTTACGCACAGGGATCGGTCGGCGCCGTCGAAGCAGCCGTGCCAACCCCAGCCCTCGCGCTCGGTCTTCAGCCGGGTCAGTCGCGTTGCGAGCGGCTCCCGGCGCTGCGACAGTCGGTCTGCGAGCCGATCGTTGTCTGCGGCATCGTTGTCTGCGGCATCGATGGCCGCTGTGAGTTGGCCACACATGGTCTCGAGCGTCTGCAGCTCGTCGTTCCGCGGAAACGGGAACAGGGGGCTCGGCACCGCCTCCGGGGCCAGGGTCTGGCGCATGTCTTGGAGCCTACGAGCGACTTGGCGCTGCTGCCCGAGGACTGCCTCGGCCTCCGTGACCAAGGCCGCGAGCCGCGACTGGTTCTTCGGCCAGGCAGGATAGAGCGATCGCGCGGCGACGCGGAGGTTTTCGAGCGCATCGCTAGGCGCCAGGCTCGCGATCTTGGCTGTTTCCGTGCCGAGTCGCATGCCGAGGAACGTGATCAGGCTTGCCGCGAACACGAGCACGGTAATCACCGCGCTCGCTCTCGGGTTGCGTGCGATCCAGCGTCGCAGTCTCACTCCGAGCGGGACCGGTCTCGCCACGACCGGCCTACCGTCGAGCCAGCGTTTGAGGTCGGCTGCGAACGCGTCGGCGTCTTGGTAGCGGTCCCTCGGGTCCTTCTCTATGGCCTTGTCGACGATCGCGGCGAGGTCGCGTGGCACCGCGGCGTTGAGTCGACTCGGAGTCGGCGGGACGTGCTGTTCCACCTGCAGCCGCAACTCGATCAGCGATTCGGAATCGAACGGGCGGTGCCACGTCAGGAGCTCATAGAGCGTGGTTCCGAGCGAGAACACATCCGACCGAGGCCCGACGAGCTTGGGATTCTCGTGTTCGGGTGACGCGTAGCTCGCTGTGCCGCGGAAGTCTCGCGTCAACGTCATGCTGACGACGCGTTCGAGTCGCGCCACGCCGAAGTCCGTCAAGACGGCGATACCGTCCGATCGCACGAGGATGTTCCCCGGCTTCACGTCCAGGTGGATCACACCGCCGCGATGGGCATGGGCGAGCGCGAGTGCGATCTGCGATGCGATGTCGACGACGGCGCGGACGTAGCTCGTTCCCCAGGTGTCGGTCGCGAGGTCCTTGTCGGCGACTTCGCCATCCGCTAGGCAGCGTCGCTCATGGATGATTCGGCGCAGAGTCTTCGCGGTGCGCTCTGCGACGGGGACCTGCCTCAACCCATCGAGCACGCGATCGAGCGGAGCTCCGCGGACGAACTCCATCGCGAAGCAGTGCTGGTCACCGTCGTGGAATACATCATAGATTTCCGGGATGTGTGGGTCGTCAAGCCGCGCGGCAAGCTGAGCCTCTCGTCGAAAGCGCCGGATCGACCCCGCGTCGAGGGTCAGGTGGGGCGGCAGTAGCTTGACGGCGACGGTACGGCCGAGTCCGATCTGTTCCGCCTCGAACACGACGCCCATTGCACCACGACCGACCTCGCGGACGATTCGGTAGTCCCCGATGATCTGGTCGTCGTCGTCCTCCTCCTCGTCCTCCTGAAGCAGAGTCTCGAGGAACTCGCGGAGGTCCTCGTGCGCGGCCAGGAACGCTGCCTGGTCGCGAGGCTCCGGTTCCCTCTGGAACTCTTCCAGCGCCCGGAGGGCCCGACTCACACGGTCTTCATCCGGCTCGTGATGTCGCCGCTGCGTCATTGTCTCAGCATATCCAATCGACGCGTTCTATGCCCGTGCTCTCACTGAACGCTGGTCAGCAATGTTCCGCCGCTTGGGTCGGTCGGTGCTGTCGTATAGTGCCGCAACTCGAGCGAGTCACCCGAGTCGAGTTCTTGGGTGCCGGTCATTGTCATCAGGTTGGTGATCGGGTCGAGCACGAACAGCTGCGTATCGACAAACAGATACACGTAGCTCCCGCCACCGATCGAGACCTTGTGCACGACCGAGAGGTAGCCTCCAGGAGCCGGGCAGGGCGCCGTCGCGGGCAGGCTGTAGTCCCACGTCGTGTGGTTGATACTTCCTCCTGGGCTCGATGGAGGACAGGTGTTGGCGATGCCCGGGCTGCCAATGTGGAATGCCGTCGGCGGCGAGAGCTCGCCACCGTGGAGATCGAAGGCGAACGCTTGTGCGACCAGCGGTGGAAGGGAGCGATCGACGATCGAGATCGTGCGGCTCGCGTGCCCGCCGTGCACCGCAATGGGGGCGATGACGGTCGGCAGCAGAAACCGAGGATCGAGCGCGAGCGTGCCAATCCCCGGGACGGGAATGTGCGCCATGCGAACACCGATGAGCGGGATGACCAACGCATGCCGAACTCGGGCGAACTCGAAGTGGACACTCGCTCCTGCGTGCCGGACCGAAGTCGACACGCGGAGTTCGAGTCCGGCAGCGTGGTTCGAAGTCGCAGGCGTCTGCGCGCCGACCACGTGGAGCGGGAAGCACACGGCGGCGCCGAGGAATGCGGCCGCGCTGAAGATAGAACGGGGGCTTATTAGGGTTGCTTTCACGGTTCTTTCCTTGGGTTGTAGAAACGTCGCCGAGGGGTGAACTCGACGCTCGTCTGGATTGCCGTCCGGAGAAGAGAAGTCCGGCGGCGACTGCGTTCTGTCAGGTGAAGACGATGAGTCCCGGAGGAGAACTCGGGCAGATTCCAGTGAGGAACGCCGTGCACGGTGTTGCACGAGATCGTGCGACTCCGGGTATGGTCTGCGACAGCTCGCTACGGGTCCAACTAGAGGAGAATCGATGCTTCGTTACGGATTTTTCGCTGCCATGGTCGTTGCAGGCTTGCATGGGCAAGTCCCGACGACGCAACCGGCAGTCGTTCCGCCGGCAGTCGCGCAGCCGACGGGCACGGTCGTCGCGCGGGTTTTGTCAATCGGCGCGAGCCAGAGCGATGGCTTTG
>CAYSWE010000382.1:0-5242 GCA_964434515.1 uncultured Phycisphaerales bacterium
CGCTCGCTGCGCTTGTGCGCTTGCCAGTGGTCGTCGTCGAGTCGCGCGATCACCAGGGAGCGACCATCATCTCGGCCATAGGCCCATACCTCGCCGAGGTGCGTCACGACGACGTCGTCGACGAATGCTGGCAAGCCGTTCGACTTGTCCCATTCCCTCGGTCGTGACTCGTCGTCGTCCCGCGAGGCCGAAGGCTCGCGAACGACGCGGCCGCCAGCGGTGAACCAGTTTGCGCCGTCGGGGCCTCGCGCGCAAAACTGTCGTCCATCTTCGGTGCGCCAGCGTTTTCCGCCTAGCTCGCAGCGCAGCAGCCGGCCGGTCCTCGAGCCGACCCACAAGCCGCGGTCTCGGTCGACGAACACGAGGGCGTCCTGCAGCGAAGGGCGGCGATCCGAGCGCACCTTGAGGCGTTCGCTCGGTTCGGGGGTGTCGTTCGGAACGAGGAAAGCGAGCACTCCCTGGGTCGTGCCGATCCAGACCCGGCCCTCCGCATCCTCACGCATCGTGTGGACGGAACGGTGCGCCGGCACCGCGTGCCAGCGCGTTCCGTCAAAGACCCGCAGTGGTTGGTTTGCCGCGCTGCTGGCCACCAGCACCTCGCCGAAGCGATTGCCCGTTAGCACCACGCCAGCGCCCGTCTGTGTCGGTGTGAACTCCAACCTCCATTCCGGCTTTGCGGCGCCGCCGCCATACCGCACGACGCCGCCATCGCGACAGCCGAACCACAGCGTGCCATCGGGTGTCTCGCCGACCGTGGCCGGATCGAAGTAGCGGAACTCATACACCGGCGGTTGCTGCGGGTTTGGCAGCGCAGCGCGGAATGCGTGCATTCCGGCCCTGTGTACGACGAACTCCATGGATCCACTGGGCCGATCCTCGGTCTTCGACAGCCGTTCGAGGCGGTCGCCGACAACAAGTCCGGCGCGCGCCGCTGGACTCTTGGCCGCGACGCTCTGGATCACGCCGCTCGTCTTCGGGTGGGGGCGGACCAGCCGGAGACCGGTGCTGCTACGCGTAGCATGTTGCGGCACGGCCGAGTCGGGGAGCGCCTCGATGGCCAAGTCCAGGTGTGCCGAACGAAGTGCCAACGCGGCGCTCCGCGCGGTGAACAATCTCCAACGGCCGTCGGCAAAGCGCAGCGCGCCAAGACTCGAACTGGCCCAGAGCGTGCCGTCACGCGTCTGGCGTAGCGACTCGATGTGCCACGGAATCCCGCCAACTCGGCCAAGGATGATTCGACAGTCCCCGTCACGGAGGATGGCAATGCGATCGCTGGACCCCAGGACGAGCGCGCCGTCGGCCGTCGCGCAAAGGCACGCCGGTCGACCAATGCATGGGGCGACCTCGGGGTGCTTCTTCCACGTGAACCCATCAAAGCTCGAGAGCCCGGTGGGGGTGGCGAACCAAAGCACGCCGTCCTTCGTTTGCGCGATGTCGCGCAGCCCCAGTCCGGTCAGGGCATCAAACGTGCGTGTGCGCCACCGGGCGAAGAGTTGCGTCCCGCGGGGGACTAGTCGACGCGGCGGGCTTTGACCTGCGAGCGCGCCTGCCACGATCAGAGCGAGCGCATGGGCAGCACCGCGCATAATGAATTCCTCCTCCGCTGAAGGCGCCGACTATATCCGGGCGAGTGGCCCTGGTGTAGTCTGTGTTCTTGGCGAAGCGCTTGGTTCTTAGCGAAGCGCTTGGTCAAAGACCGCCGCGTAGGCCTGCACCATGCTCGAGTCGGGGTAGGTGTCCAGGCAATGCTGGCGGTTTGCGATCCCCAGAGCCGTGCGGGTGTCCGCGTCACGAACCAGCCGCACCAAGGTTGCCGCGTGCTCCGCTTCTGCCACGATTAGGGCGCGATTGCCACGACTAACCATCTCGCGGACGTCGCCGACTGCCGTCGATACGATGGGTTTGGCCATGGCCATGGCCTCGAGTACGGAGACCGGCATCTGCTCGGTCTTGGACGACAGCACGAAGACATCCATTGCGCCATAGGCCTCTCGGGGATCGGCCAGGCGTCCGGTGAACAGCGCGCGGTCGGTGATCGAGAGCTCGCGCGTGCGCGCTTCCAGGCGCTGGCGCTCGACTCCATCGCCAACGATCAGGAGGAAGGCGCGCGGTTCGCCTTGGGCCACCTGCGCAAACGACTCGAGCAGCAGAGTGTAGTTTTTCTCGGCCCGCAGATGACCGACTGTGCCGATCACGATCGCATCGCGCGGGATTCCGAGGCGGTCACGGCAGGGCGCTGCCTCGATCGGTGCGAAGCGCGTGACATCGATTCCGTTGGGGATGTAGCGGACGAGTTGCGCCGGTAGTCGCCATTGCTTGGTGGCAATGCGCTCGAGATTGCGCGAAGGCACGACGACGCGTCTGGTCGAGCGCAGCAGCAGCCGGCGCGTCAGGACGCGGCGGCGCTTCTGTCGGACCTGCTCGTCGGGACCGAAGCCGTCCTCGTGGTGCACGACGCGGCACCGCCCGCGCAGTCGACAGCCGAGGACCGTGTCCATGGCTCCCCAGTTGTAGGTGAGCACGAGATCTGGCTGCTGCTGGAGCACGAACTTGGCGATGCGCAGTGGGAACATGGCTCCGCCGCGAGGTTCGAAGTCGAGCCAGGCTCGAACACGCTCTGCTGGGACGCGGTCGCGGCAACCATACTGGCGGTCCATGGCCAAGATGCTGTGCACGAAGCGTTCCGGAAGATGGCGGATCAGCTCGGCCGTGCGCACTTGGGGGCCGCCCGGTTCGAACGTCGAGAAGACATGGAGGAGGTGGACGGGCCGCGCCACGGCGATCAGGCGCCTTGGTCGAGTGGGATGTCCAAGGCCTCGACCAGGAAACGGTCACGATCGGTTTCTGGCCGCCAGCCGAGAGTGTCGCGTGCTGCACTGCAGTCGAACCACGGCCGTAGCGCACGCGTCTTGAGATCGCGGTGGCTCGGAAAGCTGTTCCCCGGCTTACGGATGACTACCTTGACACCCCACTTGAAGATATCGCTGCATTGCGCGAGCAGCAGACTTTGGCGATGGAACTCGATCGGGCGTCCAGACCGTTTGGCGAGTTCCTGCACGTATTCTCTGCCGGTCATTCGTACTTCACCAACGAGATTGAACGATTGGCCGAGGGCGGCGTCCTCGTCGAGCGCGGCAATGAGCGCATCGGCGACGTCGGAGGCGAGCACAAACGGCAGCGGATGCTCGCCCGCACCCCAAGAGAGGCAGTGATTGTCTTGCGGCCAATAGCCGACGCCCGAGTGTCGGGTGCGCCCGCGCGGTCCGACGACGAGGCCCGGCCGAAAAACGACGAGCTCGAGCCCGTCCTTCTGCATTGCGAAGAGCATGTGCTCGCAGGCGATCTTTCCGCGCGCATAGAGACTTCGCCCGGCCGGCTTCGGGTCGACGCGGTGCTCGTGTGTAACACGGTCGGACGTTGTCAGGTCGCCAACGTAGAGACCCGCGATCGTACTCGTGAAGATGAGGCGCGAACCGTGTGCGATGCATGCCTCGGCGATGGCCTTGGTCGGCACGACGTTGCCTTGCTCGGTCTCCGGCCAGGAGTCGAACAACGCCGTCGCGAGGTGCATCACTGCGCTCGTGCCGGCGACCGCGTTGGCCACGTCCTCGGTGCGCGTCACGTCGCCTTCGACGACCTCGACCAAGGGATGCTCGAACCAGGCCGGCTTGTAGGCCGTCGAACGCGCGAGCGCGCGTACCTCGATGCCGCGGGCACACAGACGTTCGACCAGGTGGCTGCCAATGAAGCCCGTGCCGCCGGTGACCAGGACTGGCTTGTTTGCTCGGGCCTCGCTCGCGGCGGTCGCCGGTAGCTTCGCCCGAGTTGCGCTGGGCGACGGCGGCGTGACGTCGCGGCGGTCGGCGGCGACCGTCTCGCAGAAGCGCACGACCTCGGCACCGACCAGGCCGCTGACGCGCGGTTCCCTGCCGTCGCGCACCGCCTCGTGGAAGTTGCGAATGCTGTCACGCATCGTCACATAGAACAGGTCGCTGCGCGACTTGAGCTTGAACAGTGACAGCAGGTAGTTCCAGAAGTTCCGTCGGCCGCTCTTTGCGAGGCTCTTGGCGTTCTTTTTGTTGTTGATCGTTAGATCATAGAAGTCCGGCCACTTCGTCTTGCGCCCTTGGATCACGGATCCTGTGACGAGGTCGGCCTCGAGCGATCCATCGGGGCCGATCACGAGCAGGCTGCTGGCCAGGAACTCTCGACCGACCGAGATGTAGGCGCTACCAATGCCGCGCTCGCAGTCGATCATGCTGCGCCAGCTCTTGTGGAACGGCACTCCGCCAACGTCGAACGTGTCCGAGACCAAGGTGCTCGCGCTGCGGATGTTGCCCAAGACCGCATGCACCATCGAGAACGGATGGCACCCGATTTCGAACAGGATGTTTTCCGCGCGCCGGAACATCCAATGGCCATACTGCTTCGTGGCGAGTTGGCGTAGGGGCAAGTTGGTGATCGACACGACAAACTGCGGCGGACCGATCTCGTTGGCTCGCAGACGACGCTCGAGTTCGGCGAATGCCGGGTGGAAGCACATGTTGTGATTCACACCGAGCGCCACCTTGTTCTGCCGTGCCAGCTCCGTCAGCTCGCGGCACTCCTCGCTGGTCAGCGCCATCGGTTTCTCGACCAGGACGCCGACGCCGCCCTCGAGCAGCTCGCGCGTGAGTGCGGCGTGCAGGGGAGGCGGCACCAACAGGTGGGCGACGTCCGGTGGATTCTCGGCGAGCATTGCGGCGATGTCGCCGAACACGCCGGGGATCTTCCAGCGACGTGCCAAGGAGTCGGCCTGCTGCCGGTTCGGATCGCAGACCGCACAAACGTCGACGAACGGCAGCTCCCGCAGGGCATGCACGTGGTTGTCGGCGATATAACCGGCGCCGACGATGGCGACGCGCGTCTTGTTTTGGTTTGAGGAGGACATCAGGGGCGCGGCATCGTAGGTCGCAGGCAGGGGGAAACCATGGGCAGTTCCCCGTCTCTTTCGACCGCGAGTTCGCGAGCGCATAAGGGTTGGCTTTTTTTGGCCCGCCCCCGTGGTGCCGTTCAGGTGCTCCGGTCGGAGTGCCGAAAAGAGTCTTTGCATCGCAGTGACCAGCCGCATCGGCTGGAGCGCCGCATTCCAATCGATACGCACTCCCGCTGCCTCGGAGGTCAGAGAATGAAGTCGTACCGGCAGGAGCTTTGGTTCGAGGTTCCGTCTCGTGTTGGTCTGGTCAACATTACACAGGAGGTT
>CAYSWE010000383.1:0-5233 GCA_964434515.1 uncultured Phycisphaerales bacterium
GGGGGGGTCACAACCCCCCGCCCAAAGAGCACACGGCGCGCGACGCCGTCGTCGTTCGATCTGCGCACCTGGAGGCCGACGGCAAGACGGTCTTCCTCGAGATTCCCGATCTGGCTCCGGTGATGCAGATGGGGATCCGCTACAACCTCGACGCTGCCGACGGGCACGAGGTGCGCGGTGCGATCTGGAACACGATTCATCGGCTCGGGCACAAGTGACGCAGCGAGGATGCCTGCGCAGTGCGGCCGCGTCGCTGCTGCTGTGTTTGGCGCCATCCGTGCGCGGCCAGCCCCGGTTGACGCAGGGCGTCAGCCTCACCGTCACCGTCGGCGCGCAGTCCGATACGCGACGTGCACGCCTAGTCGCTCTCGCGGTCGAGCGCGGCGCATGCGCCACACCGTTCGTCGCGTCGGGGGCTTTCCACGCCGAGTGGCGCGGCGCCATCCGCGTGCCGTTGCGCGATCGCTACGAGTTTGGCTTCGAGGGCAATGGCACGTTCGAGTTCGAGGTCCGGGGCGAGATCGTCCTGCGCGTCGCGGACGGAACACCGACCGAGTGGTGCAAGAAGCGCGTACGACTGCGCAAGGGCGACAACGCGTTCGTTGCTCGCTACCGAAGCCCGGCGCATGGCAATGCGCGCGTTCGCCTGCTGTGGAAGGGCTACGAGATTCCGCGCGAACCGGTCCCACCGGGCGTGCTGTTCCACGATGCGACCCGCGGCGAGCTCGTCCTTGGTGAGCGTCGGCGGCGCGGGCGGGCCTTGGTCATGCAGCATCGCTGCATGGCGTGTCACGTCGCCGACGCTGCCGAGTCGTTCTTGCGCCCAGCCCCGTCGCTCGCGGGGGTCGCCGCGCGTCTGAGTCCAGGCTGGATGAGGCAGTGGCTCGTCGACCCGCGCGCGTTGCGACCGAGTGCGCGCATGCCGCGACTCGTGCACGGCAAGGACGCGGCCCAGCAGGCCGCGGACCTGGTGGCGTTTCTCGTGGGCACGCGCAAGGGCCCGGCCGCCAAAGCGCGCTCGGCGGGCGACGCCGAGCGGGGGGGGCAGACGTTCGCCAAGCTTGGCTGCATCGGTTGTCATACGCGTCCCGATGTCGCGGTAGAGCCAGCGTCTCGCGAGCGCATCCCGCTCGCCATGGTCGGCGCCAAGTTCGTGTCCGAGGCCGTCCTGGCCGAGTTCCTGGAAGCTCCGCAGCGGCACTACGCGTGGATTCGCATGCCCGATTTCGCGCTGTCGAGCGCGGAAGCAAGCGACCTAGCAGCATTCTTGTTCGAGCGTGGCAAGTCGCTCGCGACCACGCCGTTCCTCATGGGAGACCAGGCGCGCGGGCGCACCCTCTACGCCGACAAGCGCTGCGGGCGGTGCCACGAGCCGCAGACTTCGAAGGCCCCGCCCGCCAAACCTTGGAACGACGTCCAGGCGAGCCTGCAGCGGCGTGGTTGCGCGGTGACTCCCGCGACGAGCGGCGTCGCCTATCCTCTGGATGAGCGTGAGCGCGCGGCGGTCGCCGCGTTCGGCGCCACGACGGGCTGGCAGGCCGATGCCTTGGCCGAAGCGGCTGAGGCCCAGATCCACGAACTTCGCTGCATCGCCTGCCATCGCTTGGACGGCGTCGAAGAACGCTGGAGGGTCTTAGCCTCCGAGACCAAGGACATCGCCGCGCCGGCGCCCAAGAGAGAGATCAGCCAGCGTCGGCCGACCCTGACTTGGTTCGGGGAGAAGCTGCAGACGCCGTGGATCGAGGCCTTCCTGTCGGGGCGGATCGACATTTCCCCACGGCCGTGGCTTCGGGCGCGCATGCCGCGCTTTCGCTCGCGCGCCGCGTTGCTCGCGCGTGGCCTGGCGGCGATGCAAGGCCTGTCGGGCGCACCGGAGATACGCGCCAAACCGGATCTCCAACTCGTCGCTATCGGCCGGCGTCTAGTCGGGCGCCGTGGGTTCTCGTGCAATCTGTGCCACGCGATCGGTGCGGCGCCACCGGTCGAGGTGTTCGAGGCTCAGGGGGTCAATTTCGCCTACGTGTCGGAGCGTCTGCGCAGGGACTTCTTCCGTCGTTGGTTGATGAACCCGCAGCGCATCGAACCTGGGACGCGCATGCCGACCATCGCGGACGAGGATGGACTCACGGATTACCACGAGATTCTCGATGGCAGCGCCGAGCGCCAGTTCGGCGCGATCTGGAATTACCTGTCGCTCGGCCGCGCTCTGCCACCGGTGGATGAACGCGAACGATGATTTGTCACGCCGACGGCCACGTATGGGTATACTGCCGAGCGCCCCGCCGTCACCGCTAGTCCCGCCGCAATCGCCAGCCCATGTCGACGACCCTTCCTGATCGCGTCCCTCACGACCACACCAAAACCCAGGCGCTCGTTCAGGCCATTCGGGACCGAGTTGGCCAAGTCGTCGTTGGCCAAGACATCGTTGTCGAGCGCATTCTGATCGCCATGCTCACGAGTGGCCACCTGCTCCTGCAGGGGGTCCCTGGGTTGGCCAAGACCTTGCTCGTGGCGGCCATCTCCAAGACGGTTGCGCTCGAGTTCGCGCGCATCCAGTTCACCATCGACCTGCTGCCGTCGGACATCCTTGGCTCGGAGATCCTTGACCAGCGGACGCACGAGTTCCGCACGCACAAGGGGCCGATTTTCACGAACCTCTTGCTGGCCGACGAGATCAACCGCGCCGCGCCCAAGGTGCAGAGTGCACTACTCGAGGCGATGCAGGAACGGCGTGTCACGATCGGCAACGAGAACTATCGTTTGCCGTCGCCGTTCCTGGTGATCGCGACGCAGAACCCGGTCGAGCAGGCGGGCACGTTCGAGTTGCCCGAGGCGCAGTTGGATCGCTTCATGCTGTTGCATCGACTCGACTATCTGGAGGTCGAGGACGAGAAGGAGGTGCTGCGCCGCAACGCCAAGCTCGGGATCCAGCGGGACGAGGGCGGCGGAGCCGTAGCGCGCACCGAGTTTGACATCCTGGACGGCAAGCCCGTCGGCGACAAAGTGCAGCTGGCGCGGGCGATGGAGGACGTGCAGGAGGTGCATGTTTCCGAGACGTTCCTCGAGCATGTGGTCGAGGTCGTCCATCGGACACGGCGCCACCCCGATCTCGAGCTTGGCGCAAGCCCTCGGGCTGGGATCGCGCTCGTCAATGCATCGCGGGCGCGTGCCTTGATCCATGGCCGCAGCTATGTGATTCCCGAGGACCTGTTTGCGCTGGCGGAGGACGTCATCTTGCACCGCGTGCGGCCGACGTACGAGGCGCTCGCCGAGGGGCGGACGACTGCGGGGATCTTGCAGGAACTGCTCGGCGAATTCCGTGGCTGAGAAGTCGCGCTTGCAGCACGCTGGCCACGGTTGGCTCGAGCATGTCGAGCCGCTCGATACACGCCGCTTCATGATCGCCGTACGACGGCTCGCCGACACCCTGGGCCATGGCACCGATCACTCGCGCTTTCTCGGTGCTGGCATCGAGTACGTGCAGTCGCGTCCGTATGTGCCCGGCGACCCGGTACGTTCGATCGACTGGCGTGTGACCGCGCGGACTGCCCGCTATCACGTCAAGGAGTTCGAGGCGCCCAAACGCATGCCGGCGTGGCTGCTGCTCGATACGTCGGCGTCCATGACGGTCACCTCGGTGCGGCGCAGCAAGTATTCCATGGCTCTGCACATCGCTGGCGGGCTCGCCTTTGCGTGTCTGGACCGTGTGAGCCCGACCGGCCTGCTCGGCACCGGCGAGCGCGAGATCCGTGTGGAGCCGAGCCTTTCGCGTCACCAGGTCATGCGCTGGCTGCTTCGGTTGCGGTCCTATCGCTACGACGAGGACACGGCGCTCGCACGGCGGATTCTCGAACTCAACAGCACGCTCAAGAATCGCGCACTGGTCATCGTGCTCAGCGATCTGCACGAACCCACGTCGGTCGGCGCATTGCGGCTCATGGGCCAGCGACATGACGTGGTCGTGATCCAGCTTCAAGACCCGGCCGAGGTCACGCTGCACGGGGCGGGTTTTCTCCGGGCCCGCGAGGCCGAGACTGGGCGCGGATTCGTGACGCGCGGACGCCACGAGCGCGTGGATGCGACGCTGGTGCGCAGCGCGCTGCGTCGCGGTGGCATCGATCATCTTTTGCTGCGCACGGATCGGCCGTTCTTGCAACAGCTCCGCCACTTCTTCGAGGCGCGCGGGTTGGCCGCACGGGCAGCGCGATGAGGGGCGCGCTCGGTTGTCTCGCGATTGTCCTTCTGGCGATCCAGGCCATGCAGGCACCGAAAGAGCTGCACACGACGGTCGGTATGCGCGTGCGCATCGATGAGTTGCCGCTGCCCGGCACCGAGCTGCGGGCCAAGCCGGTCGCGGATCCGCAGAAGGCCAAGGTCATCCTTCGTGTGCTCAACGTGTTTCCGCATGGTTCCGGCTTCCGCTACAACCTCGAGGCTACGCCGCTCGTCGCCGGTCGTTTGGATCTGCGCGACTTTCTCGAGCGCAAGGATGGCAAGCCGACGGCGGATCTGCCGGTGATTCCGTTGGTCGTTGGATCGCTGTTGCCGCCGACGGCGGTCGAGCCCAGCCAGCTCAATCCGAGAGACCCGAAGGAGGTCGGCGGCTATCGCCGCTGGATGACCGCCTTGGCCGTGCTTTGGGGGCTTGGGCTCTTGGCGCTGATCTTCGTCGGGCGCCGGCGCCGCGTGGCTCAGAAGGCCGCGGAGGTCAAGCCGCCGACGCTGGCCGATCGTCTGCGGCCGCTCGTCGAAGGCGCACAGGCCGGCCGGCTCGACTCCGGTGGTCGAGCCGAGCTCGAGCGCTTGCTGCTCGCGCACTGGCGCCGTCGCCGCAACCTCGAGGATGCCAAGGTCGGGCAGGCGATCGGACTTCTGAGCGAGGATCCCGAGGCCGGTCCGCTCTTGCGGCAGCTCGAGGACTGGCTGCATCGGCCGGCCGGCAGCGGCCCGGAGGTTGATCTTACGGTGCTACTCGAGCCCTACCGCGACGTTCCGCAGGACGACGTACGCGAGTCAGCCTGATGTTGGCGCTCACGTTTGGTACTCCGTGGGTGCTCGCTGCGTTGGTCGTCCCGGCCGCCTTGCTTTACTGGATCTGGTCACGCACGGGGGGGCGGCTGGTGCTGCCGTTCGATCACGGCGCGACGCACAAGGGCACCTGGTTGAGTGTGCTGCTGCGTGCGGCCGAGTCGCTGACGGCGCTCGCCTTGGCGCTGGCGATCCTCGTGCTCGC
>CAYSWE010000384.1:0-5227 GCA_964434515.1 uncultured Phycisphaerales bacterium
CATTTGGGACGAAGCACGGCAACAAGCTGCGCTTCCATCGCAACCAGGCGTGGATTCTGGACGCTCTGCTTACTTCGAAGCTCGAGGTTGCCGCCGACCAGGGCTTCCAGGAGCTGCGCGGTCGACTGCAACGCTTCGCCGGAATGGAGCAGCGTGAAGCACCCCATGGGTTCCACGCGACGTTGCGCGACTACCAGAAGTCCGGCCTCGGCTGGTTGGCGTTTCTGCGCGAGTTCGGCTTCGGCGGTTGCCTCGCGGACGACATGGGGCTCGGCAAGACGATCCAGGTCCTGGCCATGCTGTTCGAACGCCGCGGATCCGGGTTGCCGTCGCTCGTCGTCGCGCCGCGTTCGGTCGTGTTCCACTGGATCGACGAGGCGAACCGCTTCGCGCCGGAGCTCCGCGTCGCACGCTACACCGGGAAGGAACGGACCGAGGTCGACTTCGACGCCCAGGACCTGATCGTGACGACCTACGGCACGATGCGCCGAGACGCGGTCCTGCTCGCCGCACGCAAGTTCGACTACGTGATCCTCGACGAAGCACAGGCGATCAAGAATGCGAGCAGCCTGGCCAGCAAGGCTGCGCGCACGCTCGAGGGCAGCCACCGCCTCGCGCTGTCGGGGACGCCGATCGAGAACCACCTCGGTGAACTTTGGGCGCTGTTCGAATTCCTCAACCCCGGCATGCTGGGCAAGGTCACGTCGTTCCAGAGGCTCGTGCGCAGCGGCAACACTGGCGCGAACCTCGATCGAGGTGCGTTGGCGCGAGCCATGCGCCCGTTCTTCCTGCGGCGGACCAAGAGTGAGGTGCTCGACGACTTGCCGCCGAAGACCGAACAAGTCATCCTTTGCGAACTCGGCGAGACCGAGCGCGAACGCTACGACGAGCTCCGCGAGCACTATCGCGCCGCGCTCCTGAGCACGAACCAAGACGGCGTGGAGACCATGCACGTGCTCGAGGCCTTGCTGCGCCTTCGTCAGGCGGCGTGCCATCCGGGTCTGCTCGACCAAGCCAAAGCCGGGGAGCCGTCCGCGAAACTCGACGCCCTCGAGACCAAGCTGACGGAGATCCTCGAGTCCGGTCACAAGGCGCTCGTGTTCTCGCAGTTCACCAGTCTGCTCGCGATCGTGCGCGCTCGGTTGGACCAACGTGGCATTTGCTACGAATACCTCGACGGCCGCACGCGCAAGCGTCGCGCATGTGTCGACCGCTTCCAGCGCGACCCGGGCTGCGGCACCTTCTTGATCAGCCTCCGGGCCGGCGGCTCCGGGCTCAATCTGACTGCGGCCGACTACGTGTTCCTGCTGGACCCGTGGTGGAATCCCGCGGTCGAACGCCAAGCCATCGACCGAACGCACCGCATCGGCCAGAAGCGCAAGGTGTTTGCCTACCGCCTGGTTGCGCGCGACACGATCGAAGAACGCGTGCTCGAACTCCAGGCAAAGAAGCGCGAGCTCGCGGCGGCGCTCTTCGCCGAGGATGCGTCGTTGCTGCGGGAGCTATCCCGCGAAGACTTGGAGGCGCTGCTTGCGTGAGCGCATCGCCGCCGCGTCACAGCGTTTCGATCGCGCTCGTGCGTCGCGGAAATGCAGCATCCAGTTCGCGCAGGTCGTTCTCGTCGAGCACCAGGTCGAAGGCCGCGGCGTTCTGTCGGACGTGCTCCGGATCGCTGGCCTTCGGAATCGAAACAACGCCGTCGTGGCGCAGCGTCCAGGCGATGGCGACCTGCGCCGGTGAGACGCGATGTCGCTCGGCGACGGCCGAGAGCGCCGGCCCTGCGACGCTCCCACGCTCGATCGGCGTGTAGGCCATCAGCGCGATCGACGCGGTGCGACACTGGGCAAGCAGCTTCGCTTCCGGTCCGCGTCGCGTGAGATTGTAGAGCACCTGGTTGGCGGCGATCGCCGCGCCACCCGGCATCTTCTGCGCCCGGGTCAAGTCGGCGACATCGAAGTTGCTCACACCGAACGCACCGATCTTGCCTTCCGCCACGAGCTCCGCGAACGTCGCGAGCGTGTCCTCGAGCGGATGTGCCCCCTGCCAGTGCAGCAAATACAGGTCGATCGAATCGACGCCCAGCTTGCCGAGACTGCGCTCGCACGCCGCGCGCGTTCCCCGGCGCGAAGCGTTCTTGGGGAGCACCTTGGAAACGAGGAACACCTGCTCACGACGACCGCGAATCGCCTCGCCCACGACCGACTCGGCGTCGCCATACATCTCGGCAGTGTCGATGAGCGACATCCCGAGGTCGATGCCGAGCTGCAGCGCCGCCACCTCCCGCGTGCGCTCGGCCGCGATCTCGCCCATCCGCCAAGTCCCCTGTCCAAGAATCGGCATGTCGATGCCCCCGCGGATCGTCATCGTTCGGCTTCGCATAGAAGCGAGTTTGCCCCAACGTCCATGGTGGGTTCAACGGTGGACCTTGGCCAGGGCACGAGCGCCCAGCAGCAGTGACGCCGGTGCGCGCAGCGCGTAGAATTCGTCGGCATGACGACACGGCTTCGAATCGTTCGTGGCGACCTGACGCAACAGGACGTTGATGCCATTGTCAACGCGGCGAACACGACGCTCCGTGGAGGCGGCGGCGTGGACGGAGCAATTCACCGGGCGGCTGGGCCAGGCCTCTTGGCCGAGTGCATCGAGCGCTATCCAGACGGCTGCCCGACTGGCGAAGTCCGAATCACGTCGGGGCATGCGCTGCGCGCGCGCTTCGTGATGCACGCCGTCGGGCCCATCTACAAGGATGGCGAGCATGGCGAGTCGGCGGCGTTGGCGCGGTGCTACGCGGGTGCCATCGCGCTTGCCGCGGCGAACGGGCTCGCGACCATCGCATTCCCGGCGATCTCTTGCGGTGTATACGGGTATCCCTGGGACGCGGCCGCGCGCGTCGCCGTGCGCAGCATCCTTGACGCTCTCGCGGCACACCCGAGTGTCCGCGAGGCGCGCATCGTTCTATTGGGCGCCGCGATCGTTCCGGCGTTCGAGACCGCATTGCAAGAAGCCGAAGGAAACGCATGATTCAGATCCGCGACGGCCTGCCCAACGACTGCGAGAGGATCGCGACGTTCCAAGAAGCCATGGCGCAGGCCACCGAAGACAAGCGGCTCGATGCCGAGGTGCTGCGCGCCGGCGTGCGCGCTGCGCTTGTGGATCCAGGCCGTGGCTTGTATCTGGTGGCCGAGCGCGGCGAGGACGTGGCAGGTTCCCTGTTGGTCACCCACGAGTGGAGCGACTGGCGTAACGGCTGGTTCTGGTGGATCCAATCGGTCTGGGTCGAACCACAACACCGCGGTCACGGTGTCTATCGTGCCTTGCACGAAGCCGTCCGCGCGCGTGCCCGCGCTGCCGGCGATGTCGTCGGCATTCGCCTCTACGTGGAGCGCGACAACGGCGGCGCACAGCGCACGTACGCAGCACTCGGCATGACGCAGACGGCGTATCGCTTGTTCGAAGAAAGCCTGCAGTCGCCCTGAGCGTCGACTACTTGCGCCGCTTACGCGCCCTGGCGTCCCGCGCACGCTTTTGCGCATCGCGGATCTTCGCACCATTCTCGGTCAACGCCGCCCGGATCGCGCCGAGGTCCGCATCACTCATCTTGCGCCGCGTGGTCGCGAGCATCTGCATGAAGTGCGCGATCTCGGACGCGGTCACCGGACAGCCGATGTTGCCGCTTTGCGCATCGGACGTCGCGAGCGGCGCAAGCTTCGGCGTCAGGATCACGATCCACGGAATCCCACCGCCTTTGCCCTGCCGCAGCAGCGCAGCGATGACCTTGCCGTTCTTCATCTTGTCCTGATCGATCTTGACGTCGACAAAGTCCTTGGCAATCCGCGATGCGACATCGGTGCGCCCGAGGAACTCCTCGAGCTTCTTGCACCAGCCTCACCACGGCGCACCGAGGTGGACAAGCAGGAGCTTACCGTCGCTGGCCGCCTGCGCCTGGGCCCGACGTAGCACGGCGGCGGCATCCACGCGCAGCTTTGCCGGCTTCTTGGCCGGCTCCGTTTGGGCCGTGACCACACCCACAACCACGAACAACGCCAGAGCACTTCGTACAAGTCGCATCCCATCTCCTTTTCCGGGGGAGTCGCCAGCATAGCTCGAAACAACGGCTACCCCGAAAAAACGACTCTGACACCTTCTTTCGGGCATGCCCGCGCTAGCGAATGGCGGCGGCGATGACTTTGCGGAGGCCCGCTTGTTTGGCTGTCGGAACGCGGCGGAGCAGGGTTGCGAAGACTGCGGTGCCGCGTTCCGTGCGCAGGGCGGCCACGGCCTCGATCCAGAAGCGAGCGCGCATCGGTAGGCGACGACGGATCAGGCTCTCCGCCTCATTGGTGCGAGCGAGTAGCGCCGGCTCGAGCTGCTGGTGCGGGTGAATCCGAACGGCCCGGAGCACGTCCATGAGGTCAACGAGGGACCGCGGGGAAAGCAGGAGGTCCTGCAGCAAGGCGACGTCTCGCGGCTTCTGTAGGCGCGCCACGGCGATGGTCGCGGGTCCGTCGCCGCCACGGGCGAGCTTGCGCAGCTGCGGAAGCATGCGCTCGGGAAGCCGCATGGAGCGCAGCGCCCGGTCGCGCATGTCGAGCCGGCTGTCGGTCGCCATCATGAACTCGACCAGCCGCAGACGCTGACTCGATTGAAGCAAGTTCCACACCGAGGAGAGCATGACATCGCCGATACGCTGCTTCGAGATGCAGCACCCACTGCGCCGGGTTATGCGGGCGTCATCGAGCAGGTTGCCGAGCAGGCTCGGGACTAGGTCATACTTCGGATGGTACTCGGCGAGAGCCCGAATGGCGTGGCAGCGCACAATCGGGCTCTCATCCAGGGTAAGCGCTTCGAGCTGCAACCAGGTCGCGTGCTTCGCGAGTCTCTCGTAGGCCGCGACCGATGGCGGTTCCGTCCCGGCGAAGCCGATCAGTCCGTCGGTGTAGAACGTCGTCGCTCGAAGAACTCGCAGTGCATCCGAGACTTGGTCGAGCGGCGAAGCAACGCAGAACAGCGCGAGAAGAGAGGCGGTAGCGAGCATGGGCAAACCCCGGTGATCGAGTTCGAAAGGCGCGGTGGGATGCGCACGGATCCAACAAGTTCCCGACAACGGCTGTTCGAACGTGGAACGTGAAGTCCCAAGAACGAACGCTCCACCACCCGAGAATCAGATCTAACCCTGGTTTGAAGCGGTACTTAGCACAGTCGTTCGCAGTGGCACTCCGCTTGCGTT
>CAYSWE010000385.1:0-5222 GCA_964434515.1 uncultured Phycisphaerales bacterium
CGATGTGCCGAGCGCGGTGCGATTGTCGTCGCCAACGATGATCATGCCGGCCTCCTGGCATGGTTGGCTCTTGGTTGCGGCGATCGCAGCGGCCCTGCTTGGACTCGTGCGCTTGCTCGTGCAGTACCTCCGGTTTCGCCGGGTGCTCGTTGCGCGCTACGACGTGGTCGACCGGCGCGTGCGCGATCAGTTCGAGCGAGTCGTCGTCGCAACCGAGGCGGGTCGCGTGCGACTCACCGAGTGCCGGGCGCTCGCGACACCGATCGCTTTCGGGGTGCTGTCGCGGGAGGTTGCTCTGCCGCCCGGCCTCGCCGACGAGCTCGACGACGAGGAGCTTGCAGCGGTGTTTGCGCATGAGCTGGCGCATCTTGCGGCGCGGGATCCGCTCGTCCTGCATGGGTTCACCTTGCTCGTTCTCGTGTTCCCGTGGCAGCCCCTGCTGCGTGTGGCGAGGCGTCGATTCCGAGAACTCGCGGAGTTTCGCTGTGATGGCGCCGCGGCGGTCGTCGCTGGCGCCCGGGCAACCGCGAGTTGTTTGGTCGAGGTCTCGGCCCGCGTTGGTCGTCGAGGCGGCGTGACGGGGGGCGTGGCCATGGCTGGCCCGGGCCTGCGAGCTCGTGTCGAACGACTGCTCGATGGAGGCGCCGGGCCACGGCGAGCTCGACGGCCGCTCGGTTGGGCGGCGTTCGCCTGCGTCTTGGCGGGCGCGACGATTGCGCTCCCTGGCGTGGCACCTGCGCGAGCGGCCGGGCTGGGCCCGGCCACGTCGCGGCTTGTCGAGGGCTCGCTGTTCGCGGAGCTGAGCGCTCTCGACGACGCGTGCCTCGAATTGTCGCGTGACTTCGCCGGCCTGCAGCTCGATCTGCGCGCGGCGTCGTTGGACTCTACGACGCGCGACATGGTTCGCACGCTCGGGCAGATGCTCAACGAGTTGGATCACAAACGAATCGTCCTGCGCTCTCGGATCATCGAGTCCGTCGCGCCCCTCGGCGGACCAGAACTACCAGACCAAGGAGATCGAAAATGAGAACGAAGATTGTCCCGGCAAGCGCTGCGCTCGTCGCAGCGCTTGCACTGAGTTACCCAGCTTCGGCACAGTCGGCCCCGAGTCGCAGGTTTCCGGAGCCTCCTTCGGTGCCGCGACCGCTCGTGACCAAGTCGACTGCGCAGCGCTCGAATCCAGTGAGGTCGCTGCTTCGAGCGGCGCGCCGCGGCGGAATGACCGCGGCTGAGCTGCGCCGCGCGGCGCGATTCCTGAATCGGGCAGCCGAGCTCGCGGAAGGCTCGCCGGTGTCGGTGCGGGTCCGCAAAGGCGCGGCCGCACGGCACCGGAAGTTGAACGTCGCCAAGGCGCCGAAGCGGTTGACGCGAACTCTGCTGCGAGCGCGCCGGGGAAGGCTGTCGCCGCGGCCTGATGTTCCGCGACTCCCTGGGATCGTCCGGGTTCCAGCGGTCCCAGCGGTCCCAGCGATTCCGGCGATTCCGGCGATCCCGGCGATCAGGGTCCCTGGCGAGACCCTGTCGAAACTGGGAATTGATTTTTCCGCGGGCCCTGAGCCTCGGAAGGCGCGCGTGAGCGCGGAGCAGCACCACGCATCCGGCACACAGTCGCGTGCCGAGCTTCGTCACCAGCTGGATGAGCTGCGCCGGGATATCCGGGCGGTTCAGGGCAAGCTCAAGAGCCTTCGCAAGCGGCTGCACAAGTCCGTCAAGGTCGATTAGTCGCCGCACGCGGCAACGCACGGCATCGAGTCGTGCGATGCCTTCATTCTGCCCTGGGTCGTGGCGTATGATGCTCGGCCCGAGAGCGTAGTTCCTGGCTGGGACGTGGAGGCAGATGAGTTTGGTGGCCGACCTGACGTCGCCCGTGTTGATCGTTGATGACGACGAGTCTTCGCTTGAGCGTGTGCGCGATGCCCTGCGTGCCGACGGCTTCAAGAACGTCCTGGTTTGCCAGGATGGTCGGGAGGTCCTGGAGGTGCTCTCCCGCAGCGCGGTGTCGCTCGTGTTGCTCGACTTGGTAATGGCGCACGTTTCGGGCGAGCGGGTCCTCGAGGAGATTCGCAGGACATATCCAGACCTTCCGGTGATCGTCGCTACCGGTGAGTACGAGGTCGGCGTGGCGGTGCGCTGCATGAAGCACGGCGCGATGGACTATCTACTCAAGCCGCTCAGCGACGAGCGCCTGGTCGGGATTGTGCGGCGTGCCCTCGAGGCTAGTGCTCTGCGTTACGAGTGTACGCGGCTTCGAGAGCAGTTTTGTTCGGATGAGTTGCACTCGGCCACCGCGTTCGAGCGCATCATTACCGCCGATCCCGCGATGCTGCGTTTGTTCGCCTACCTCGAAGCCGTTTCGCGCGGGTCCCATGCGGTGCTGATCTCCGGCGAGACGGGCACCGGCAAGGAACTCATCGCTCGGGCCCTGCATGACGTGGGGCGCGCCGGTCGGCCCTTCGTGGCGGTCAACGTTGCCGGACTCGATGACACGATGTTCTCGGACACCCTGTTCGGACACGAAGCGGGCGCGTTCACCGGCGCGCGCGACGCGCGCGCCGGCATGATCGAGACCGCCGCGGATGGGACCCTGTTCCTCGATGAGATCGGCGATCTGTCCGAGGCGTCGCAGGTCAAGCTGCTGCGTCTCTTGCAGGAGCGGGAGTACTTTCGACTCGGTTCGGACCAAGTCCTGCCACTCGCGGCGCGTGTGGTCGCCGCCACCCACAGGGATCCGGCGGAGTTTCGTCAGGACTTGTACTATCGACTTCGTTCGTACCACGTGCGCATTCCGCCGTTGCGTGAGCGTCTTGGTGACCTGCCGCTTCTGATCGACCACTTCTTGTCTGCGGCGGCGGCGGATCTGGGCCGCCCGCAGCCGGCCGTGCCTCCGGAACTCTTCGCGCATCTCGCAACCTACCGGTTTCCGGGGAACATCCGCGAACTCCAGGCGATGGTTTTTGATGCGGTTGCCCGACACGAACGCGGAGTCATGCCGGTGCGCGCGTTCCTTGACGCGATCGTCGACGGCGCGCCTAGCTCGACCGACCTGAGCGAGACGACGCAGTTTCCGCATCCGCTTCCGTCGCTGCGGGCGATCGAGTTGGCGGCGGTGCGCGAAGCGCTGGACCGCGCTCAGGGGAACCAAAGCGCCGCAGCCCGCATGCTCGGTGTCTCACGGCCGACGATCGCACGGCACATTGCAAAGCTTAAAGATCGCGAGAAGCGGGGGTGACCGGAGCTTCCCACTGCGACGTTCGCTGGCAACGGGCCGTAAGTTCTGTGTTTTCAACGGGTTAGGGGTCGTTCATGCGTAGGGTTGCTGTGATGGTTTGCACCCTCTCGTGCGACGCCCAGCGAGCGTAGGGTGCTGAAGAAAAGTGTCTCATTCGGAGCGCAATTGAGTAACCTACTTGTGTGAAACAGGTTGCAGTGTCTCATTCTGGGCTTCGGCGATTCACGCAACCTTCACGATTGCAGGGCACGCGTGTTGCTCCTTCCTCCCAGCGTTCAGGTGAAGCGGTTCCTGAATCGCACAGAAGCCTCGGAACTCCCGAGGGTGATCGTGTCTCTATTGTCGAACTGCCAGTCAGGAATGTGCCTGCGTGCCAGGGCATTTCGGAGCCGGCGGGGGAGTGGTCCGCGCTCTCCCGCGCATCGCAACGCCGCGAGCTTGCGAAACCACAGGAGTGTCAGATGTCAGTTGATCCCGATGTTGCCGTCGTCAAACAGCGCTTGCGTCGTGCCCGTGCCCGCCTCGGAGTCTCGCAACGGGAAGCCGCGGAAAGGGCAGGAATCTCGAAGTCCGTGCTCGAGAAGTACGAGTCCCGCGACAACATGCGCATTCCGAACACGCGTCAGTTGTTTCGGTTGGCGCACGTCTACGAACTCAGCATCGACTACCTGCTCGGCCGCATCGATGGGTCGGGCGTCCTCAACGCTCCCGTCGCACCTCAGGTCTCCCCACCTCCGCCGACCCCGGTCCAGAGCTACTGCTAGAAGCCGGCGCGGCACTGCCGCGGGCCGCGTGGTGTGATGCACGCAGAATGTCCGCGACTGTCTGAGTCACACCACTAGAATGGCGATCATGCACGTCGTCTTCGTGGAGCCCGCATTTCCGAGCAATCAGCGCGAGTTCGTGCGTGCGTTGCATGCCGTTGGCGCGCGAGTAAGCGCTGTGGGGGAGTCCCCCGCACACGCGCTCCCGGAAGACACGCGAACGCGACTTGCGGCTTACCAGCAGGTGGCGTCGGTGGTCGACGCGGGCGCGCTGCTCGATGGTGTCCGCGCGATCGAGGCTTTCCGGCCCATCGACCGGCTCGAGTGTTCGGTCGAGGCGCACATCGAAGCCTGCGCCAAAGTCCGGGAGCACTGCTCGATCACCGGGACTTCGACGCGGACCGCGTTTCTTTGTCGGGATAAACCGGCGATGAAGGAGGTGCTGCGCGAGGCAGGTATTGCCTGCGCGCAGTCGATTGGGTCCAACGACGCAAGCGAGGTTCGGGACTTCGCTGAGCGCGTCGGGTTTCCAGTGATTCTCAAGCCACGGGACGGCGCGGGGGCGGCGGGAACGCATCGCGCCAACGATGCGGGCGAGCTCGAGGCTGCGATCCGCGCCAGTGGTCTGGCACAGGGGGCGTCCATCAGTGTCGAGGAGTTCGTCGAGGGACACGAGGCATTCTATGACACCATCACGGTGGACGGGCGAGTCGTGCACGACTGGATCTCGCACTACTATCCGGGCGTACTCGAGGCGATGCGGACGCGCTGGAACTCCCCGCAGATCGTCACGACCAACCGTGTCGACGAGTCGACGTACGAGGAGGTTCGCGAACTCGGGCGACGCGTCATCGAAGTCCTCGAGATCGGCACGTCGGCGACCCACATGGAGTGGTTCTTCGGGCCGAAGGGGCTGAAGTTTTCGGAGATCGGTTGTCGACCGCCGGGCGTTCTGGTTTGGGATCTCTACGGTGCGGCCAACGACTGCGACGTCTACCTCGAGTGGGCGAAGGCCATCGTGCACGGCGGGACAGACTGCCGGCTATCGCGGCGCGCGGCCGCGGGCATGATTGCGCTGCGCCCGGATTGCGATGGCCAGGTTGTGGGCTACGACGGCGTGGAGTTGCTCGACGAGCTGTCCCCTTGGATCCTGGACATGCACTTGCCGCCCGTCGGGACACCGACCCAGGGCGTGGAGGGCGGCTACATGGCCAACGCTTGGGTCCGAA
>CAYSWE010000386.1:0-5208 GCA_964434515.1 uncultured Phycisphaerales bacterium
GCCACTATCGCAAGGCGTTGCAGGGTCCCAAACCGGTCTTCGCCGCATTGCAGGGCTACTCCGGCATGCTGCTTCGCGGTGGCAGATTGGATTCGGCTGCGTTGATCTCGTGGCTCTACCTGCAGCGCTTCCCGCACGCCTATGGCTCCCGGATCAGCGCCGGGCGCGCCATGGCCGCGTGGCTCCGGCTCGGAACGCCAGAACTCGCCGCGCGTGTCGGCAAGTTCTGGCTGGGGGACGGCGGATTCGGCCGCTTCGCCAAGGCCCACAAGGTCGACCGGCGCTGGGCTCCGGCGATCAGCGCCTATGCCCTTGCGTGCCACAAGACGCTGGCACGCGAAGCCTTGTCGGCCTTGCTCACAGACATCAGTTCGCAAAAATTCAAACCCTATCCGTTCTGGCCGTACATCGAGTTCTGGCAGGGGCTGCGCTGGGACCTCGCGGGAGTGGCCCAGGCCGCCGAGTACCTCGAGCGGTACTGCAATTTTCTGAGCGACAAGAGCAAGCCCGCCGAGGGCCCGGACACCTACCGCTACGCCATGCAGGTAAGGATGAAGTGGGCCAAGAAGGCCAACGCCCCCGACCGGGCCAAGGCGGTGCTCGACGCCTGGGTCCGGGCAAGGCCGAAAGACCCGGAGCCCCACTTGCTTCGCGCCAGGATGATGCTGGAGCAAGGCAAGCCGCACCTCGCGGCGCTGGACGCGACGACGGTCGTCGAACTCCCGGTGCCGGTGCCCATCCGCGATGAGGCGCTCGAACTCCGCCTCTCGGCGCGCGACCTGCAGTACAAGTCCGAGAAGCAGGACTCCAAATCCCTGCTGCGGCGCATCGTCTCCAGCGGCGGCTCGCCCGTCACGGTGCCCGATCCGGTCCTCTACATCGGAATCGCCAAGCAGGCCATCGAGCAGGAGCGCTGGGAGATCGCGCTCGAGACGCTGCGCGAGGCGCTGGAAGACTTCCGGTGGTCCAACACGGTCCGCCTGCTCATCGCGCGCGCCAAACTTGCAATCGGCGAGGATGCCCTCTACGAGACAGGCCTCGCGCTCAAGGCCGATCCCGATGACTTCGACGCCATCGTGCTGGAGCTCGAAGCACTGGAGGATACGGATGCCCCGCCCGAGCGGGTCCGCGCCGCGCTCCTGCATCTGGTGCGAAGACATCCAGGCCGCGTCGAAGCAGCCACGCGCTTCGGCGAGTACCTCCTAGCGCGGAAAAAATGGCGCCTGGCGCTGGAGCTCGGTGAGGCCTCCGCCGCTGCCAAGCGACAGCCCAAGTCACTCGCATGGATCCGTGGAAGAGCCCTGCTCGGCCAGCACCGACTGGCGGACGCGATCGACGCGCTGCATGACGTTCCAGAGAAATCGGCGCATCGCACCGACGCACTTGGGCTAGCGCTCGAGACGGCAGCCCAGTTGCATCAGGCGGACCGAGTCGCTCCGCTGCGACGGCTCTACGAACAGAGCAAGCCGGATGCGAAATCGCTGCGACACGTAGCGGACGAGCTTGGCCGTTCTGGCTTCCGGCGCGACTCTCTCGATCTTCTTAGGCAACTGCACCAGGGTTTCAAAGAGGCCCGGAATGGCTCGCTCTTCATCATGCTCGGCCGCCTGCACTTCGCGCTGCGGATGACACACGACGCGCAAGGCTACTGGGACGCCGCCATCGCCAAGAAGGACGGCGCTGCCGCGGTTCCGCTGCTAGCCCTGTCGTATCTGCTCGAAGATAACGAGAAGGAAGCGCGCGACGTGCTTTCCTATGAAAAGAAGCTGGTCGGAGATCCGCTAACCCTCTCCTACCTGAACTACACGCTCGGCAACAACAAGCGCGCCCTGGCCGCTCTGGACGAGTTCCGTCCCGATGGCCGCCTGCTCGCGCCGATGGTCCACTTGGCGCTCGAACTCGCCATCGACCCGGCCAAGAAGCCGTCCGTCTCAACGCCCTACAAGCCGATCAATCAGTTCATCGCCAAGAATCCTCAGCTCGTCTACAAGGCTCTGGCACTCTCCCAGGGCATCGCCTTCGAGCCGATCGCCGACGCCGCGCTGCGAGATCTGGAATCCATCCACAGAACGGACAAGGGCGCGTCGGCGCGCATCCTCGAGATGCTCTGGGGATTCTACGACGAACTCGCCGGCCGTCGGCATAAGGCGGCCCGACGCTTCGCTCAGATCATCGCCGATCACCCGCGCTTTTTCCCCGCCTACGACGAACTGTTCGCACTGGTCGAGGACGTTGCGCCGGAGAGCCTCCTCCAGCCGGACATGCTGGCACGCTACAAGCTCGTATCGGAGAACCTCAGCCCAGAGTGTCGCGCTCCCAACAGCGTGCGCTACACGCGCCTGACGACGATCTGGATGCGAGCTGCGGCGATCCAGAACATGCGCATGCACCACGACGCGAAAGCCAAGAAGTTCCTGGTCGCCGCCCACCTGGCCGCCCCCAAGGACGCCGCCCCGCTCCGACTGCTGGCGGGATACGCAAGACGTCACGGCGACCTGCTGACCGCCCTTGAGCAGCAGCTGCAGGTGATCGCACTGAGCCCCGCCGAGCGCAAGCCGATCGAGCAGAGCATCGCATTCGAGATCGCACTCGATGCCAAGGAGCGCAATCCGGCCAAGGGCTCCGAACTCGCGTCCCGCCTCGTCCGCATGAGTGGTCAAGCCCGGGATTGGCTCGACTATCCTCCGACGCCAGAGCACCCCCCACTCGGTGCGGCGGCCGTGCTTCTCGTGCGTTCCCTGCCCGAGGACTTGCCCGACCGACACAAGATCGCACTCGAAACACTGCACGCGTACTTCGCTCCGTTCGTCGACGGCCGAGTCGCCCCAGGCGTGGACGCGCGCGGGCTGACCATGGCGGCCAACGAGCTGCTCGCCGTCGATGACGCGGCCTTTGCGCTAAAAACCATCCGGGCGATTCTCATTCGCGACCCATCTCTCATCGAACTCTGGCGCCAGCTCGCCCAGATGGAGGAAGCTAGCGGCCGTCTCGAGGCGGCAACGAAATCCCTTACGTGGCTCCCGCCCCTGCTCTCGCGAGAGCGCGGTCTGCTCGTCGATGTCGCCCACCTGCGGGGCCGCATGCCATCCGGCGATCGGCAGCCACTGCTCGACCTGTTGGCCATGCTCGAGGCGCTCGTCGATCGGTCGCCAGACGTCACCGCGGCGCGTGCCCTCCTGCATCTGCGCCTCGGCAAACCGCAGAGCGCAACCAACCTGTTTGATCTCGCCTCCAAGAAGCACAAGCTCGACGCGAGCAGCGCATGGTTTCGCGACGTGGCCGCGTTGGTCGACGGAGACCCGGAAGACCTCAGCCGAGTGGCAACGCGCCTTGCAAAGCAAACCGGCCCACACGTTCCCGGGCAGGCAGCCATCACCGACATCCGCGCCCAGGTCGACAGGCTTCTCGAAGCGCGTGCGACCCCGGGTCCCAAAGACACGAAGACAGCGCACGAGAAGCGGTCGGAGACGTTACCAAGCACTCCGATCCGGAAGTGACTACGCTGCGCGCGCGCGCCACGTATCTCGCGCCACTCCTCCTTGCGGCGTTGTTCGCTGGCTTCACCGTCGCTGCGACTGCATTCCGACCGATGCCGCTCGGCGATGACTGGATCTTCTTCTCGCACTTCGACCACATCCCCCTGCTTCCACACGGCGACGCGGAGTGCGCCGTCCTCGCCAACGCCACGGCGGCGGACGGACTGCGGTTTCGGCCACTGGCCTACGCACACATGTGGACCGAGCGCAGACTCAGCTCGAGCTTCGCCTGGAACTGGGCAATCGGTCTTGCTTACCTCGGAGCGTGCGGTTCGGCGCTGGCGCTGCTGCTGACACGGCTTGGCACGCCGCGCATCTCGGCGATTCTGGCCGGAGCGCTGCTCGTCCTGCACCCGGCGCAATGCGAGGTTTGGGGGTGGGCGTCGGCGCGCATCGATACCATGGCGACCGCGTTCGGCCTGCTCGCACTCGCGCTCAGTATCGGCGGCCGACGCGTGATCGGCGGGATCGCGTTCCTAGCGGCGCTTCTGTGCAAGGAGTCGGCTTATCCGCTGGTGGTCCTTCCGCCCTTGTGGACCCTGCTCCAACGGCGCGGGCTCGGTGCAGCCGCGCGAGCCAGCGCCGCGCCGCTCGCCGCACTGGCGATCGTCGTCGGCCTCAAGCTCGCCCTGGTTGGCAAGTTCTTCGCCAGCTCCTGGGGCAATGGCCTCGCGGACATTCCTCTCGGCGTCCGAATCGCGGGCTACGCCTCCGTGCTGCGACCACTCCTGTTCGACCCGATCTCGATCGCTGCAAAGAACGCCAACTGGCTCGGCGTCCTGTTCGTCGGGCTCCTCGGCAGCGCGCTCATCGTCGGCCTCATACGACGTCGCGCCGTCGCGGACTCGTCCGGTAACACACGCGTTGTGACCTGGCTGCTGGCGGCGTTCGGCGTATCGATCGTCGTGACCTTCGGCGTACCCGTCCGTCCGGACCTCGCCGGCGGACGCGTCTGGCTGCTTCCAGCCGCGTTCTTGCTCGGCTGCCTAGCGCGCATCTCGGAGCCATGGATCCTCGCCGTCGCGCTGCTCCCCAGCGCGGCCGCGCTCCACGCCAACCTCGCCCCGTACCGCGTCGCAACCCAAGACATGCGTAGCGTCGTCGATCGAGTCCTGACCGACACATCCGATCGAGACGCCGCGATCCGTATCTCAGACCTCGAGGCCGTGCGTTGGCCGGTGCCCCTTTTCGCGATCATGACCAACTACGCACACGAGCTTCTGCAGGCACCACACGACCAGGTAGCGCGCGCGCTGCTGACGCGTGACGATCAGGCCAAACTCGATCCGGCCGGCATCGCCAAGCTCGATCGCCTCTGGCGAAGCCGCATGCGGGCGGCCGGCAAGCACGTCACGGCCTATCGCTGGAATCGTGAGACGCGGACGCTGGAGCGCCGTAGACGGGACTGACCAACGACTCGCCAGAGAGCTGAGCGAGGATTCCGTCAGGCACTGAAAAGTCGAGCCGCCCGTCGACCTTGGAGGTGAAGACGCGCAGCAAATTCCTTTCTGGACCTTCACGTAGCGCACTCCAGTTCGTAGCAGAAGCCGTAGTCGGACCTTTCCATCCAGGTGAACAAGAAGCTCGACCTGCATTCCTCGGCTATGCCTTCTGCCAGCGTGTCCGTTGCTGATCAGCTTCCTGACGTCGACGGCCGCCTCCTCCCCCCCCT
>CAYSWE010000387.1:0-5198 GCA_964434515.1 uncultured Phycisphaerales bacterium
GCAAACTCACCGCTGCGGTTCCACGCATCCCGGGACTCCGCCGGAACCGTGGCCACTTCGAGTTCCAGCATCCAGTGCGACTCACGGCCCCGGGTTGGTCACGAACGGGATCGGACTGGCGCCGGGCATTGGCCCCCGTGGGCACCCGGCGACTTTGGATCGAACTCGACGGCCGTGGCACGCATCAGGGTCTGGCCGCAGGGCCCGCATCCCTGAGCTTCCGCCTGGAAGGCCCGCCGCTCCGCTACTCGAATGATGCATCGGCATTTTTTGCCGCTTTCAGCGACGCCGTGCTAAGCGCCCGTGCGATCGACCGAACGCAGCACTGACATCGATTTCCTGCACAATCTGCATTTTTTGGCGATCATTTTCCACGATGACAGCTAAACCTTGCACAAGTGCGTGGTCGATCCCGCACATCTTGCACGGTTTCCACATCACCGATGATCCAGGGAGGGATCATGCAAAAGGAACACGCCATCGACTCACCGCTCGCCAAGACCTCGCTAGGCGCGGAGGAGATCCTCGAGACCCTCGACCGCGAGAAGGTGCAGTTCCTGCGGCTGATGTTCACCGACATTCTAGGGGTCAACAAGAACGTCGAGGTGCCGCACCACCAGTTCGAAAAGGCACTCGACGGACAGATCATGTTCGACGGTTCGTCGATCCAGGGCTTCGTGCGCATCGAGGAGTCCGACATGATCCTGGTGCCGGACCTCGACACCTTCGCAATCTTCCCCTGGGATGACGCGAACCAGGGGCGCGTGGCGCGGCTCATCTGCGACATCCACAACCCGGACGGGACCGCGTTTGCCGGCTGCCCGCGTTCGACGCTCAAACGGCAGATCGCGCGAGCCGGGGAGCTTGGTTATGCGATGATGGCCGGCGTCGAGGCCGAGTTCTTTCTGTTCGAACTGGACGAAGCCGGCAAGCCGACGACGCGCACCCACGACAGCGGCGGTTACTTCGACATCGCGCCGCTCGACAAGGGCGAGGCCTGCCGCCGGGCGATCTGCCACGCGCTGCATGACTTGGGCTTCGAGGTCGAAGCCAGCCACCACGAGGTGGCCGAGGGCCAGCACGAGATCGACTTCCGCTATGGCGACGCACTGTCGATCGCCGACAACCTCGCCACGTTCCGCTTGGTCGTGCGCAAGATTGCGCGCGATTGGAACCTGCACGCGACCTTCATGCCCAAACCGGTGTTCGGCATCAATGGCTCGGGCATGCACACACACCAATCACTCTTTAGCGGCGACAGCAACGCCTTCTACGATGCCAACGCCGAATGGCAGCTGTCGGAGGTTGCGCTGCAATACATTGCCGGCCTGCTCGGGCACGCCAAGGGATTGTGTGCGCTCACCAATCCCATCGTGAACTCTTACAAGCGACTCGTGCCGGGCTACGAAGCCCCGACGCACATCGCCTGGTCCGAGAGCAACCGCTCGCCGCTCTGTCGCGTCCCCGCCCGCCGTGGGCTCGGAACACGCGTCGAGCTGCGCATGCCAGATCCCGCGTCCAACCCCTACCTCGCCTTGACCGCGATGCTGGCGGCTGGCCTCGACGGTATCCGCCAGAAAAAGTCACCGCCGAGTCCGGTCAACAAGAACCTCTACACCATGAGCCAGCGCGAGCGCGCCAAGCACAAGGTCGACAGCCTGCCGGCCAATCTCAACGAGGCCATCCAGGCGCTCGAAAAGGACAAGGTGCTCGGCGAGGCCTTGGGTCCGCACATCCTCGAGAACTTCCTGCGCGCCAAGCGTTCGGAGTGGCAGGAGTACATTGCCCAGGTCAGCAACTGGGAAATCGAGCGCTACCTGACCGCTTACTAAGCGCGGCCGAAGCTACAGCATGCGTCGCATGCGCGCCGGGACGAAACGCCATATCCCACGGCCAAACCAGCGACGCAGCATCGGCAAGCTGTAGGAATGGCGGAATGCCTCCTCGCTCGCGTCGAACCGGTGCTCCTTGCCGATCGGACAGGCCCGCCGGACCTCGCAGCCGCCGACACACCCGTTGGCGCTGCGATGATCCGCGCAACGGTCCAAGCGCACCTCTCCGCCCTTGCCGTAGACCGAGGCAGGGCACGCGGACAAGCAGGGTGAGTCACAGCCGGAACAGGGCTCGAAGTCGGCCAACGCGTCGTTCGACGGGATGCGCGCCTCGAGCAAGATCGCGCCGCGCAAACTGATCCAAGGGCCGTAGACCGGATGCAGCAAAAACGGCACGACCGGCGACAGGACGCCGATGCCGGCCGACTCAGCCAGCTTGACGAAGTTGACCGGCTTCTTGTCGAACGGGAACAGCGCGCAGGCCTCGTAGCCGAGGCGGCGAAAGTTCTCGACTTCAGTAAGCAGCGCCCGCTCGGAGAAATCGTCGATCGGGTGATAGCCGCGTCTCGGCTCGCCGATGGACCGGCCGTTGCCTTGCAGATGCTGCCACAGCGCGCGCCCGCCGGAGCCGACGACCACGGCGGACAAGCTCCCCGCGCGCTCGGCATTGAGCCGCGACCCTCGGCACTGAATGGCGTTGAACTCCTCGATGGTCGTGATGCCCCAGACATTGAATCCCTTGCCGTCGAGCCGCTGACGACAGTCGGCAAGCAGGCGAAGCAGGCTCGAGTTGGTCATCGCGGAAGAAACAGACAGGAACGACGAGGCGGGACAACGAGGAGGGCCTGTGTAACCCAGCCAACCGGCTGTTTCACGCAAAGACCGGGGAACGATGGGACGCGGAAGAGTTTACGTCATTTTTGCGTTCGCCGTCGCCGCGCTCTGCGTAGGAGGGGGCTGGTCGGTTAGAACGGAATGCACCCGATGCGCCTGCCCAGAAAACTCGTGATTGGTGTCGTCGTGACGGCCGCGTGCGTAACCGCCGCCTGGGCCTTCCTGCAGGACGACGCACCGGCCGAGCCCGGTGACGTCGCGGCGCTCGAGACACTCGCCGGGCCCGAGGGTGCCGCGGCGCTCGACCGAGCGATCGAGCGACCACCCCCCACTGAGGCCCTGGCGGCTTCGGGCCAAACTCCGGCAGGGGACGGCCACGACGAACGCGTCGAGCTCGCCAACAGCACGGCGCTACCCACCAAGCGTCGCATCGTCCGAATCCAGGGTCGGATCGTCGATGCCAAGGAGGCGCCGCTCGAAGGCGCCCACATCTTGGCGATCGCACAACGCTCCCGGCGTCTGCTCAAGCCGGGCCAAACCCGCTCCGCCGGCGATGGCGCGTTTCAGCTGGAGTTCGTGCTCGAGCGGACGCCGCGCATCGAGCTGACGATCCGATTGGCTGGGTTCGCGCCTGTCCGAGCCAGGCGCACCGCGAAGCTCGAGATCACGGAGCTGGACTTCGGCAACATCCAACTCCAGCGTGGCGTCCACGCACTGGGCCAGGTCGTGAGCAACACCGGCGCCCCGATCGCCGGCGCCAAGATCTCGTACCGGACGTCGAACCGGCGCCGAGGCCAGCTCAACACGCTCGTCGAGAGCGTTGCGACCGACGCCGGGGGCCGCTTTGAGATGCGGGATCTCCCCCCGGGCAAGTTTAGCCTGCGGGCCGAGTCGCCCGCCTACTTGGCGTCGTCGTCGAACGAGGTCCAAGCAGCCCCAGGCGCGACCGTGCAAATCGATCGGATGACGCTCGAACTCGGGGCGACGCTGACCGGCACGGTCACAGACGAACACGGCGAGCCGATCGGAGATGTGACCGTCGACAGTCGCACGGTCGATGGCGGAGAGGCCAAGCGGATACGCAAGAAGCTGAGGGCGCTGGCAAAGGCCAAGCGCGGCGCCGACTTGGCGCAGATGCACCGACTTCGCGCCAGGCTCCGCTTGATTCCGGTGCTGAACCAGCGTGCCAAAACGGACGCTTCGGGAGAGTTCCGGCTCGAGGGATTGGCCCACGCGAAGCTCCTGCTGCGCCTCAGGCACCCGCAGTACACCGACGTTCGCCATGGACCCGTGGATCCCCGTGCCGGCGAGCCCGTCGAGATCCGAATGAGACGACGGCTGAGTCTCAGCGGCGTCGTCATCGACCGAGCGACCGGCGCCCCCATCGAGCGCTTCGGGATTCGAGCGCGACGCATCGGCAACATCCCCGATCTGGCTGCCCAAGCCAGACGGGCGACGTCGAAGCTGAAGCGCGAACAGGATCGCCGGGCGAGGCGCACCGCGCCGCTGGCGAAGGCCCGAACCAAGCAACTCGCACGACTCACCCAACTGCGCGCTCAAAAAGCCTCCGCAGCCGCCATCGCGGCAGTGACCCAGCGCATCGCAAAGCTCGCGTCCTACGAAAAGCGGCTGCATGAGCGCTTGCAACAGCGCGAGCTTCGCCAGCGAACTCGCGCTGCGCGGGGCAATGCCAACCGCGATCGGCGCGCGCAATGGCGACGTCGCTGGTTCGGCCCGTCCGGCCGAGCTCCAAGCGGGATCCCGAAACCCACGAAACACGCCCTCGGCGAGTTCGCACTCGCCGACCTGCAGCCGGGTCGCTACGTGATCGACGTCGGTGGCGGCGACTATGTCAGCCGGGCCGAAGGGCCGTTTGACGTGGACTACACGCGACGACGCCCGGAGATCCGGATCCGCCTCGATCGCGGGATTCGAATCGCCGGGCACGTTCGCGATGCGGCCAGCGGTGCGCCGATCGCGGGAGCTCGGGTCGAGCTATTCTTCCCCAGAGCCGACGAAGGGCCGCAGCCGGTCACGCCGCTCTTGCAAGCGATCCGTGGCGTCCGGCTCGGCGAGAGACTCGACGGCACAAAGTCAGACGCACAGGGCCGGTTCCAGTTGACGCCGCGTCCCCCGAGCACCCTGCGGTTGCGAGTCTCAGCGAAGGACTTCACCTCCCATGTCGCGCGCAACTTCGTCGTCGGCCCGGGGCGAGGGCTCGACCAGCTCGTGTTTCAGCTCGAGCCAGCAGGGCGCGTCTTTGGTACCGTGCGCAACCTCACGGCCAAGGACCAGGTCGTCGTGCTCGCCTCGACCAGCGGCGCGCGCCGCACGGTCACGGTCGACCAAGAAACCGGCGGCTTCGAGGCAGCGGGACTGGAGCCCGGCGACTACTTCGTGCGCACCTACCGCAGATCAGACTCGCAGGCACTCGCGCGCAAGGCCTTCGCTGCTCTCCTACAACATGGCGCCGTGCGGCCCGACGTGCGGGTGCGCTCTGGACAGTCCGTGCGCTTCGACCTCGACGCCGAG
>CAYSWE010000388.1:0-5197 GCA_964434515.1 uncultured Phycisphaerales bacterium
GACGTGATCACGGTCGGGCGCACGCACCTGATGGATGCGACGCCCATCACCCGAGGGCAGGCGTTCGGCGGGTATGCGAGCCAGGTCGAGCACGCGCTCGGCCGCATCCAGGCGGTGCGCGCCGACCTCGAGGAACTCGCGCTCGGCGGAACCGCAGTCGGCACTGGCCTCAACCGCCAGGTCGACTTTCCTGCCAAGGCGATCGCGCACATCAATCAGCAAACGGGCCTCACGTTCCGCGAGGCGCCGAGTCGCTTCGAGGCGCTCGGCGCCAAGGGGGCGATCGTGGCCACTGGTGGCGCGCTGCGCACGATCGCCGTCGGCCTGTCGCGCGTCGCGCACGACATTCGCCAGCTTGGTTCGGGGCCGCGTTGTGGCATCGGTGAACTCAAGCTGCCCGCCGTGGCGCCGGGTAGTTCGATCATGCCGGGCAAGGTCAATCCTGTGATGAGCGAGTCCTTGATCCAGGTGTGTGCGTGGATCATCGGCAACGACGTCGCGATCGGGCTTTGCGGTGTTGGCGGCATCGGGAGCAACTACGAGCTCAACACCATGATGCCGCTGCTTGCGCACAATGTGCTCGAGTCGATTCGTGTGCTCTCCAACTGTGTTCGCGCCTTCGCAACGCGCTGCGTCGATGGCATCGAAGTGGACCGCGTGCGCGCCAAGGAGCTGGTCGAGCGCAGCTTGATGAACGTGACCAAGCTCGCCCCTGTCCTTGGCTACGACAAGGCTGCCTGGGTGGCCAAGGAGGCCTACAAGAGCGATCGCAGCCTCAAGGAAGTCGTCTTGGCCGAGGGGCTCATCGAGGCGGGTGAGCTCGACCGGCTCTTGGACCCGAGCGGAATGATCGGGCCCAGCCAGTGAGCGCCGACCCGAGCTTCGGCACCCCGGAGCTACTGGCCCGGCGCGTGCAGGCAGCGGGCGGTTCCCCGGTTTCGGCTGGGGTCGAGCGGTCGACGAGCTGGGAGTTTCCATCGCGGGCGGGACTGGTGGCTGCGGCGGACGACCAGGCGCCAGGACATTTCTATCCGCGCTACGGACACCAAGCCGGTCGGCTTGCCGAGGCCACCCTTGCGACCCTCGAAGGCGCCGAGGGATCCGTGCTCTTTGCGTCGGGCATGGCCGCGCTGTCGAGCACGTTCCTGTGCTTCTTGAGCCATGGAGATCGGCTCGCGATCAGCAAGAAGTGCTACGGCGGCAGTGTCCTGATTGCCCGGGACGAGCTGCCACGCTTCGGCATCGATGTCGAGTTCTTCGACCCGTTCGTGGCTGCCGACGTCGAGCGCGTGTTGGCGACCTCGCCCAAGCTGGTGCATGTCGAGACCCCGGTCAATCCGACCGGGCGCGTCCTGGATCTGGCCTACTTGAGCGCTCGCGTGCATGAGGCCGGCGCCTTGCTTTCGGTCGACGCGACCTTCTTGCCACCGCCGCTGCAGCGCACGCTGGCGCACGGAGCCGATCTCGCGATCCACAGCGCGACGAAGTTTCTCGGCGGGCACAGCGATGTGCTGGCGGGCGCGGTCTCGGGCAGCCTGGCGCTGATGCACGAGTTGGAGCGCTTTCGCCGCAAGCACGGTGCAGTGCTCGGTCCGGACGCGGCCTGGCTGCTGCGTCGTTCGCTCGAGACGCTCGAGTTGCGTGTGCATGCGCAATGCCAGAGCGCCGCTACGATCGCCGGTTGGCTTGCCAACGAGGGGCGCAAGCTGGGCGTCGACCGCGTGCACTACGTCGGTTTGCCCGGCCACGAAGACCGTGAGTTGGCCGAGCGCGTCCTGCAAGCTTTTGGCGCGGTCTTCTCGTTCGAAGTGGCCGGTGGACTCGATCGTGCGGAACGCGTCTTCGATGCGCTACGCGTGTTCCGCCGCGGGGTGTCCCTGGGCGGCGTCGAGTCGCTCGTCGCGATGCCCGTCGACGGCAGTCACCGGATGCTCACGCCCGACGAGTTCGCGCAGGTCGGTTTCGCACCATGCGCGATTCGCCTGTCGGTTGGGTTGGAACCGGCGGAGACGCTGCGCGCCGACCTCGAGCAGGCTCTGCGCGCCGCTGGTTGAGTCCCATGCGTCGTGCATCCCAGTTCGGCCTGCTCGGCCTATGCGCGCTCGGCTCCTGCGCGACGGCGGATCTACGGACGGCGGAGATCCTCGAAGTCCGGGATCGACCGGCCGCTGAGCGCAAGGGGCGCGAGCTCTTGGAGCGAGCCATCGACGCAGCCGGCGGGCGCAAACAATGGCAATCGTTCTCCAGCGTGGCCATGGGATTCCAGGACGAGTGGCAAGGTTTCCTCGGGTGGCTCTTCCGGCCTTGGCCAAGCAATCCGACCAGGCTCTATATGCGCTACGAGCTACACGGCGGTGCGGTTGACGCGGCGTTCTTGGAAGGCTCGCAACGCGAAACCCATTGGGGTGTCGACCGAAATGGATTCTGGAGCCAAACGCAGCCGAAGGACCGTGACTACCATAGCCGTGAGAGTGCACGGTTCATCCTGCGGGCTTACCAGTACTTCTTTGAACTGCCTTTCGAGATTGCGAACGCCGACATTGTCCTCTATGCCGGTGAACGCATCCGGGACGAGCGTCTCTTTGACCTCGTCTTTGCGACATGGCAGAGCGCCCAGCCGCATTTGGCGGACGATCAGTATTTGCTCTGGATCGCTCGGGATACCGGGCGGCTGGAGATGGTCCAATATACGATTCGTGACAAGTATCGCTTTGCCACCGGTGTGAATCGCTTCTCGGAGTTCCGTGAGGTGCAGGGGCTCGTGCTACCGCATCGGTATTGGATCGCTGAGGATCCGGACGACCGCAGCTACATCCACGCGGTTCGACTTCGTGACGTCGTATTCGAGCGTTGAGGTCTGCGGGCCTACCACTGGATCAGAACGATCTCGGAGCAGAACGCTGGACCCATGGCCAGCATCAGACCGCGCGTACCTTCCGGGGGGCGCGGTTGATCTAGGACGCGGCGCAGGACCATGAGCACGGACGCGGACGAGAGGTTGCCCTGTTCGCGCAGGGCATCCCAGGAAAAGGCGACGTCGCTGTCGTCGAGTGCCAGCGACTCCTGCATGGCGCGGAGAACCTTCGGGCCGCCCGGGTGGCAGATCCAGGCGCCGATGTCCTCGCGCGTGAGCGCTCGATCCTCTAGGAATCGGTCGACATCCGGGCCGAGCCGTTCGCGGGCGATGCCGGGCACGCCTTCGCTCAGGATGAGCCCAAAGCCGCCTTCGCCGATGTGCCAGCCCATGAGGTCTTCGGTCTCGGGATAGAGAGTCGAGCGCGAGCCGAGGATGCGCGGTCCGTCGCAGTTCAGCCGACGAGCTCGCTCGGCGCCAACGACCACGACGGCAGCGGCGCCGTCGCCAAACAGCGCGGTGGCGATGATGTTGGCGATAGAGAGGTCCTTGCGTTGGAACGTCAGCGAGCAGAGCTCCACCGAGAGAAGGACGGCGATTTGGTCGGGGAAGGCGCGGACGTAGTCTGCCGCGCGCGCGACGCCCGAGACGCCCGCGACGCAGCCGAGGCCGAACAGGGGGATCCGCTTGAGGTCCGGTCGCATGCCCATCCGATTGAAGAGCCGGGCGTCCAACGACGGGGAGCAGATCCCAGTGACCGAGGTGACGAACAGGGCGTCGATGTCCTGCGGACCGAGTCCGACTCGCGACAAGGCATCGTCGATCGCTTGTTCGCCCAGGGCCATGGCCTCCTCGATCCAGACATCGTTGGTTTGACCAAAGGTTTCGAAGCCGAGGTAGTCCTCGAGCGGCCGTACGAAGTGGCGTCGGTCGACGCGCACGTTCTCGAAGAGTTGGCGGGTACGCGCTCCAAACGCGGGACCTCGTTTCCAGATGGAGGAGAGCGTCGCGAAGACGTCTGCCTGCGCGAAGGAACGCTGTGGCAGCGCCGTACCCAGGGATGCGATTCTCATACTGTCTCTTGGATCCTGGCTCGGCTCAGCGGATCGGGTTGCGATAGAGGACGACGGCGCCCTCGTCTGTGGTGAGTCGGAGCATGCCCTTCGACTCCTCGAGGACGACCGGGGCGCTGTCGTCTTCGCCGAGGAAGAGTTTGCCGTTCGCAAACTTCCAGCGGCCGGCACGGACCTGGAACGACGGTGGGCTCGAACTGACGAGGGCTGCTGCGGCGTACGAGCCGTCCTCGCCGAAGTAGTAGAAGAGTTTGAGCAACGAGGCGGCGGACGCCCCCTCGATCGTTCCGGAACTGTAGATCCCGGGAATGCTGGCGGCCTCGGCGGGTTTCCACTCGGCTTGCTCCTCGCGGGTCTTCACGTCCCGGTCCTCGCGGGCGACCACGTTCGAGGCGTAGCAGCTGGCGAGTGTCGCCATGGAGATGAGGAGCAGAGCGGAAGCTCCGCGGATGTCGCGTCGTCGTTTCATGCCTACTTGGGGGCTTGGATGCGCGCGCGCAGCCGAACCCAGACCTTGACCAGCTTGTTCATGCCGATGAGCCCCATCTTGCTCGGTGGCTTGATCCCGTAGTCTGTGAGATCCAGTGGCATCTCCCCGGCGATGTGCAGGCGTCGCGAGCTGTCGATGTGCAGCGTTGTCGGCATGTCCACCTCCCGGCGGGCGCCCCGGATCGTCATGGTTCCGTGCACCACGCCGACGACCGTCTCGAGCTTGGCATCCACGCTCTTGCCGGCAAAGGAGAGCAGATCGAATTGGATCTGCGGATGTTTCTTGGTGTCGAGCGTCGCGTACATCTCCGCGTTCCGACCGGCGACACCGGTCTCCAGCGTCGAGGCCTGGACCTCGATCCGCGCGCTCGGATGCTTGCCGGGATGCGAAAGATCGACCTCGATCGTGCCGCTGAGCCGCGAGCTGACTCCGGAGAAGTTGTGCAGGGTACTCTTGCCGTCGAAGCCGACGCGAGAGAGCGAGGGGATGAGCTTCCAGGTCTGTCGCTTGTCGAAGGCGACCGTCTGACTCGGTAGGTCGAAGGACAGGAAGCCGCGCCGCTTCTTTCGCGGTGGTCGAGCCGCCTGCTTGGGCTTTGTCGTACTCTTCTCTTGTGGGCTTGCTGCCCTCGGGGCGATCGCTACAGGCTTGGGAACAGGTCGCGTTGATTGGCTCCCAGCCGGAGTGGTAGCAGCCGGAGTGGTAGCAGCCGGAGTGGTAACAGCCGGAGTGGCGACAACCGGACGGTCCTTCTGCATCTCGGCGAGGTGTGCGATCTGC
>CAYSWE010000389.1:0-5193 GCA_964434515.1 uncultured Phycisphaerales bacterium
CAAGCGCAAGGCGACGAAGAAGAAGTCGACCAAGCGCAAGGCGACGAAGAAGAAGTCGACCAAGCGCAAGGCGACGAAGAAGAAGGCGACCAAGCGTAAGGCGACGAAGAAGAAGTCGACCAAGCGCAGGGCGACGAAGAAGAAGGCCACCAAGCGCAAGGCGACTCGTCGTCGCTAGAGTAGCCGAGAAAGTGGAGAGTGAAGGAGCGGAGGCGAAGGTTCGTCTTCGCTCCTTTTCGTTGGCGCGTCAGTCCTTGTCGAGCCGGAACCACAAGTCGGCAATGCCGATGGCGCCTGCGGGTGCGGCCAGGAACACATTGAAGAACGGGATGAGCAGTCCCACCAGGAAGCCCAGTCCGTAGCCGGTGAGGATGGCCCAGTGCCGGCGCGCGACACGCCACTTCGTCTTGAATGCAAGGCCACGGCGGCTGGCTGGATAGTCGAACCACGCGAAGCCAGCGAAGAACGCGCTGAGCGGGATGGCGATGGCGGCTCCGATTCCGAGCAGTACGAGTGGTAGGCACGCCAGCCACGCGATGCCCTGCAGGATCAGGATGCGGGCGCCGGTATCGAGAGAGTCCCAAAAGTCTGCAACGGCGCCGCGTGCGTGCGGAGTTGGTGCGAACCCGAGACTATCCTCCTCAGCGAGGCGGGCGAGGGGGTCCAGTACGGGGAACAGGATCAGGGACAAGAACACGGGGAGGCAGAAAAATGTCGTGATCACGACGAGCACCAACGCGCTGGCTGATGACGCCCAGCTTGGTGCCCAACCGAGCAGTGTGTCGATCGCCGGGCCGAGCAGCCGCCAGACTCCGATCCCGAGTGTGATCAGGACGATTGCGCCCACGACCAGCGCGATGCCGAGGCGACCGGAGAAGGTGCGGTCGTTGATGAGCCTCCAGGCGCCAGCGAAGTAGAGTCGGAAGCCGCGGAAGATGTCCAGAGGCGCAAGACGCGGGCCAAGCCTGGGGATGCCGTTCGAACATACGCGGCAACCGTGCGCTGGCCGGGCGTAGCCGCACGCAGCGCAGCGCGGCGCGGTCGCGGCCGTGCCATCGGGGACGGCGTCAGGCCGGGTGCGCGGGGGTGTAGGGTCGTTCAAGCTGCCTCTTGGGTCGGGCAAATGGTGCCGGATCGTGCCGCGCCGCATCGCGCGGGGCCAAATCAGAGCACGACTCTACGTTGGGTGTCGAAAAAACTTCGCCGAGGTGGCCCGGAGAAGCCTGCTCGCCGCGACGTTACGCGAGTAAACTCCGGCCGCCCGGGACGCATTCGTCGGTCCGATAGGTCGATGGGCCCATCCCGGACGGATTCAGTCCAGAGAGCTATTCGAAACAACTAGAGGAGCCCGAGCATGGCCCGCTACAAGGGTGTCGACTTCTACAACGCGGACGATCTTCTGACCGAGGAGGAGCGGATGATCCGCGACTCCGTGCGTGAATGGGTCGAGCAACGATTCCTGCCGGTTGTTACCGAGCACCATCGCGCTGGGACGTTCCCGGTCGATCTCGTCCCAGAGATGGGCGAGCTCGGCATGCTCGGGGCGACGATCGACGGCTATGGGGCAGCTGGTCTGAATAGCGTCGCCTACGGCCTGATCCTTCAGGAGCTCGAGCGCGGCGACAGCGGGCTGCGTTCCTTCGTGTCCGTGCAGGGCGCGCTTTGCATGTATCCGATCCATCGCTTTGGTACCGAAGCGCAAAAGGAGCGCTACCTTCCCGGGATGGTGCGAGGCGACCTCATCGGTTGCTTCGGTCTCACCGAGCCGGACTATGGCAGCAACCCGGGTGGGATGACCACGCGGGCAGTGGAGGATGGCGATGCTTGGGTTCTCAACGGAACGAAGCGTTGGATTACGAACGGTACGGTGGCGGACGTTGCCATCGTCTGGGCCAAGCTCGGTGACGAGGTGCGGGGTTTCCTCGTGGATAAGGGGACGCCCGGCTACACGACGTTCGACATCGAGAACAAGTTCTCGCTGCGGGTGTCGCATACCAGCGAGCTGATCTTCGAGGACTGCCGCATCCCGAAGAGCAATCTCCTGCCGGAAGCCACCGGGCTGAAGGGTCCGCTTTCGTGCCTCACGCAGGCGCGCTACGGCATCGCGTGGGGGGGCGTCGGGGCTGCACAGGCGGTCTATGACGAGGCGCTCGAGTTTGCCAAGGCTCGCGTCCAGTTCAGTCGGCCGATCGCCGGATACCAGCTGGTTCAGAATAAGCTCGTCTGGATGCTCAACGAGATCACGAAAGCGCAGCTCTTGTGTGTTCAGCTGGGCCGGATGAAGGACGCCGGCACGATGCATCACTCGCAGGTTTCTCTGGCCAAGCGCAACAACATTTGGATGGCGCTGAAGTGCGCGCGCATGGCGCGGGACATCCTTGGCGCGAGTGGCATTACGGACGAATACCAGGCGGGGCGGCACATGTGCAACCTCGAGTCGGTCTCCACTTACGAGGGGACGCATGACATCCACACCCTGATTCTGGGTGAGCACGTGACGGGCATCGCGGCCTACGACTGAGGGCTCGCGATCGGCACCATTGGGGCCTCCGCGAGTTACACCTAATAGAAGCCTAACATTGCGGTGCGGCTTGTGCCGAGGCGCGATCGATGCTTAGCTGACGAGGCGGAGGCGCGGTGTGCAAGCATCGTGAAGGCTGGGCACGCATTCTGATGCGTTCGCTCGGTCAGCCGCCGTGCGCGCCTATGCGGCCCCCGCGGGCCTAGTTGCGCGCTCTCTCGTTAGTCTTTCTTTCTTTCTTTCAGTCCTTTCCATAGTTTTTGCAAGGAGATCCGCTCCATGCGTTCGACCCTCTCGATTCTCAGCCTCAGCCTGCTTGCAGGCGTCGCCTCGGCCCAGACAGGGCCCGGCATCATCAAGGCCGACAGTGCTAGCAAGGTGTTCGTCAGCACCAACTTTGACGCCCTCAAGTTGTACGTCACGGGCGCCACGCGAAAGTGGATATCGCAGGTCTCGATGAACCAGATCCTAGGCGATGGCCCGGGCTTCTGGACGACTTGCCTCACCGTCAATGGCCTTGCCTCGCAGTACGGCAACACCGCGAACAGCCAGACTGCTGGCTTCGTTCTTATGGGCCGCTACAACGCCAAGGAGGCCAACCCGAAGAAGGCGTTTGTTCCCAACAAGTTTGCCAACGCAATGAACAAGGTGGCGGGCGGCAACTTCGGCCTCATGATCGGCGGAACCCGCGGTCAGTATGCCATCGTCGACTGGAACGACGGCGTCTACTTCTCGAAGCGCACGACGCACCTGCGGCCGTTCCCGGCCCCGGTCAAGATCACCGGCATCTCCAACACCTACGTGGATCCGTCGGTCGCGACTTTCGACATCAACCCCAACAAGGCGGGCGATGAGACCGTGGTCTTCTGGGTCTCGACCTACGGCACGGCACCGAACAGCTTCTCCCGCATCCTCATGAGTGAGTTGGATCATTCCAAGTTCTCGACGGGAACGGTCCAACTTGTTGGCAAGCCTGTTGTTGTCGCCGACATCACGCGTGGCACGTCCGGTACGATCCAGGTGCACTCGCCGACGCCGGTGCTTGATCGAGCGGGCAAGGTCCATGGCCTCATGGTTGCCGAGCGCGTTGGTAACGATTCCAACATGTTCTTCAAAGGCGACCTGACGTTCGCCAAGGGCCACGAGCAGCAGCTGTTCCTCAACGGCACTGCGTGGAACAACAACGGCGCGGTTCCCGGCGGCACGCTGATGTATGCCGACTCGGAGGCGACCCGTACTCCGTTCTACCTCGCTATCGGCCAGAGTGGCGTCGCCTGGCTGGCCGGCGGCCAAGTGCGTGTCGGCGGTAGCGGCTCGGTCGTCGGGGCTGTTGCCGACGTCAACCCGGGTCCGAACGTGACGGTCATCCTGATGTCGATCGCGGTGGGACCGGCGCTTCCGATCCCCGGCTTCACCGGCAAGTTTGCGCTCAACCTCGCCGCTGTCTCCACGCTTGGCGCGATGACGCATCCCGATGCCAGCGAGCGCGGCACGTTCCCGGTCACCATTCCCAACAACAACGCGTTCAAGGGCGTGAGCCTCGCGTTGCAGGGGCTCTCGATCGACCAGGGCGCGAGCACGCAGCTGACCTTCACGAACACCGCGTGGCTCAACATTAAGTAGCTTCGCGCAGTCCCTACCTCCGCGCCGCCCCGTCGGGCGTGCGTGGACCACACCACAGGAGCCCCCGCCGGTTTTCGGGCGGGGGCTCCTGTGCGTTTTGAAGTGATGGTTGCGGTGAGCCCTTTTACGCGCCTTCGGCTTCTCCGTCCGCGGACTCGCCGTCTGGCGGGGCGGCCTCGTGCTTCGCCGTATCGACGTAGGTCAGCTGCAGCATGCTGATGCTAGATTCCAGGTCCGAGTGCTCGGCCTTCTCGAGGTTGCCTCGGGTCTTCTCCTCGAGCATGACGAGCACGTCGATGAAGTAGCGAGCCCAGGGCAGACTCACATCGGTCTTGCCGGTCATCGGGTTGGCGATCTTGCCGAGAGAGGCCATGGCCTGCCCGGCGAAACTGCTCATCAGGAGGCGGAAGTCGACGGGCGGGGGATACGACTGCTGCGCGGCGGTGGCGGCGTCGTCTGCTTGAGGCTTGGATGGGTCGTTCGTCATGGTACGTTCGTGACGCGATCCTCGATCGGGATCTCTTGGTGCTCGCGGATCGCCGCGGCGACGAGTTCGCGGAAGAGTGGATGTGGTTCCAGTGGCCGAGACTTGAACTCGGGATGATACTGCACGCCGATGTAGAACGGGTGGTCGACGATTTCGACCACTTCTACGAGATCCATGGTGGGATGGAGCCCGCTCGGCAGGAGGCCGGCCTGTTCGAGCCGCGCCCGGTAGACGTTGTTGAACTCGTAACGGTGGCGGTGGCGCTCGGCGATGTGCCGCGTGCCGTAGGCCCGCGCGACCCGCGATCCCGAACGCAGCTCACAATCGAACGCGCCGAGGCGCATCGTGCCGCCGAGATCACTGACCAGCTTTTGCTGTTCCATCAAGCTGATCACCGGTTCCGCGACGTCCTCGCCAAACTCCGTCGTGGTCGCATCCGTCAATCCGAGCACGTTGCGGGCGAAATCCACCACGGCGGCCTGCATGCCGTAGCAGATCCCCAAGTAGGGGACGCGGTGCTCACGGGCCCATTGGGCGGCCTTGACCTTGCCCTCGAAGCCAC
>CAYSWE010000390.1:0-5167 GCA_964434515.1 uncultured Phycisphaerales bacterium
CCGGCCCGCCGCATTCGCGATCTTTGCACCGAACACGGTGCCGGGTTCACGAACACACGGAGGGCGTTGCTGCGCGGCCGCCAGCGCCGACCGGTCTACACGGCAGCCGAGGACGCTGCGCCCGACCTACGCAGCGTGTTGTCGCAGCACGGCCGCAAGCTCGTCCTCGGCGACATCGCGCGCGCGCTGGCGAAGCTGCTCCGGTAATCGCGCGAACCCTACCGGCCTGCGAGACGCAGCAGACGCTGCACGAGTTCGGGCTCGTCGGCCGCGAGGTTGTCCACGGGATCGAGCGACGCGCGCAGGTCGTAGAGTTCGATGTCGGCGCGTTTGGCTCCGGTCACCAGCAAGCGGTAGTCGAGCGTGCACACGCTCACGGCCTTGCGCCAGTAACTCAACGCCGCCTCGTGCACGGCATCGACGTCCCCGACCAACAGAGGCCGCAGGCTCCGGCCATCGAGCGGATAGCGCGTCTTGGTGAAGCTCGGCTTGCACAGATCCACGAGCGTCGGATAGAGGTCGATCGTCTCCACCAGCGCGTCACACACCTGCCCAGGCTTCGCGACGCCCGGTGCCCGCAGAATGCAGGTGCTCCGCAGCGCCCGTTCGAATGGCGAGTGCTTGCCCCACATCGCGGAATCACCCAGATGCCACCCGTGATCCCCCCACACGATCACGATGGTCGACTCGCGCAGACCGAGCTCGTCGATGGCAGTCAGCACCTTGCCGACCTGGCGATCGACGTAGCGCACACAAGCGAGGTAGGCGCGACGTGCCGCGATCTGATCCTTGCGCGCAAGCGGCCGTGTCTTCTTCCAGGGAACCCGATAGCCGTAAAACTCGCCGCTCTTATGCCAGTAGGGCGACGCGATCCGACCGGGATGCGGCGGCGGCGGGATCTCGACATCGGCGAACGCAGCCCAGTCAGCCCGGGTCGCGACGAACGGCAGGTGCGGTTTGAAGAAACCGAGCCCAAGCAGGAACGGCTGCTGCCGCGCCTTCAACTCGGCCAGCTTGGCCACGGCGCGTTTGGCCATGAGACCATCGGGCAGGTCGGTGTCCTTCTCGGCGACGAACTCCATCAAGGCGCGATGCCCCGCGCCGTCCTCACGGTGCGCGCCACCCGCGTAGGCAAAGAAGCTGCCCCAGCCGCGCCGCCACGGGCCGTACGGGGTCGCCAGCTCATCCCACGCGTTGGGCAGCTCGTCGCGCCCCTTGCCACGCCCACGATAGTCGTAGACCTTGCCATCGGGAGTGTGCGAGATCTTGCCAATCAGCACCGTGCGATAGCCACTGCGGCGGAACAGCTCCGGGAACGTCTGCGCCGCATCGCTCGCTTCCGAGCTCAGTCTGCTGGCGCCTCGATACAAGGCGGTGTTGCTGAGCGCATGCGAGTGCGCCGGGCTACGCCCCGTGAGCAATGCATACCGTGATGCCCCGCAGGTCGGTACCTGCGCGTAGTGCCGCCGAAACAAGACCCCTTGCGAAGCCAGACGGTCCAGGTTCGGACTCTGCACGTAGTCGTGCCCGTAGCAACGAAGCTCCGTGCGAAGATCGTCCACGGCGATGAAGACGATGTTGGGTTGCCTCGCCTGCGCCGAGATCGCCCCGACCAAGAGACAGGCCCCCAGCATGCTCGCTCGCCAGCGCGCGCAACCCGCCACCTTGTTCACAGGCTCGGAACGATGTCGCGCAGTCCAATCGGCAGCCCGCGCACACGCTCGAGCTCCCGCAGGTAGCGCGCGCGTGGCCACTCTTGCACCCCGAGCCGCTCGAGATGCGCCGTCTTGAACTGCACGTCGAACAACTCCACTCCAGCACGCGCGAGTGTGCGGGAGCAAGCCACAAGCGCCACCTTGGACATGTCGCGAACGCGGTGAAACTTGCTCTCCGCAGCAAACAGTCCACCGCGCTGCACACCATAGAGGCCGGCGGCAAGGCTACCATCAACCCAGACCTCGAGGCTGTGCGCGTGGCCGAGTTCGTGCAGCTCGACGTAAGCATCCACCATGGCTTGGTGGATCCAGGTTCCGTCGCTGCGCAGCCTCCCGCACTCGCGAATGACGTCACGGAAAGCCCGGTTCCAGGTCAGCTCGAAGCCCCCGTGCGCGATGCGTCGTGCCAACCGGCGCGACACGTGCAGCTTGTCAGGCTCCAAGACCGCGCGCGGATCCGGTGCCCACCAGAGCGGAATCTCCCGCTCCGAAAACCACGGAAACACGCCGACGTCGTAGGCATGCAGCAGGCGCTCCGACGAAAGATCGCCACCCACCGCAACAAGCCCGTCCTCCGCGTGTTGCGGATCGGGAAAGTACGGGTCGGTATCCGGGCGGAGGAACTGGATGGACACGATTGAGAGCTGGGGCGAGCAAGACGAGGGCCCCATCGTAGCAGCCAGCGCTACCCGACCGAAGCACCCGGTCAGATCGTGGCCGCCTCCTCACGCAAGCGCTCCTTCAGTCGCTGCAACACCTGGCCATGGATCTGGCAGATGCGTGCGGGCGAAAGTCGCAGTCGCTTGGCGACTTCACGCAGTTTGAGCCCTTTGAAGTAGTGCAGCTCCACCAGCTGCCATTCGGTCGCGCTCAGCAGATCGTGGATCCGCTCGATCAACTCCTGCTGGTACATGGAGGTCAGCGGATGCGCAGCATTGGCCGTGCCATACGCATGAGCTCCAATGCCAACGACGCTGCCGTCGAGTTGATCGAACTCCTGTTGGCTGCCCGTCGAAAACAGAGCTGGGACCGGGGCCACGCTGGGATACGAACGCCGGTACTGCTCGAGTGATACGTCGAGCGACGCGGCAATCTCGTCCTCGGATGGCTCACGCCCGAATTCCTGGCGGAGGACATCTGCGACTTGATCTCGGCGAGCCAACCGACTCCGCATCAAACGCGGCAGCCAGTCCATCGCCCTCAGCTCATCGACCATCGCCCCGTAGACGCGCGTCTTGAGATAGGAGAGGAAGCTGCGTCCCTTCTCCGGGCGAAACGTCTCGACGCAGCGCAACAATCCGGAGTAGCCGGCGTTGCATAGGTCATCGACATCGACGCTTCGTGGCAGACGCGCGATCAAGCATCGCGCCGTATCCACGACGTCGGGCAGGTGACGCTCAACCAGTGCGTCGCGCCAAGCGTCATCGCGTTTTGCGAGGTAACGAGCGAGCAGTTCTTCCGAAGCGAACGACAGCAGCGCGTCCGGATCGGTTGGAAACTCGCATCGCTCCGCAGGTAGACGTCTGATTACCTTGGCACGGCGCGCGCGCTTCGGGCAGGCCTCGACGGCGACCTCGGTCGTCTCGATGCGCCTGCGCTTCGCCGAAGCCTTCACCGACTTGGCCTTGGCCTTCGTCGTTCGCTTGGCACGTGCTCGCTCCGCTGCTGCTGGTGTCTTCTTGGCGATCGCCATACACCAACCTCCCGTTATCGACTTGAAGAAGTGTACGTGCGATGCGAACGAAAGTCATCGAGCCCGACAAGAAACTTCACGAGCAGTCGCAACTGTACGTTGCATTCTTCGGCGAACACACGCGCATTCCTCTAGTCGAAACGCCGCGCGCGTACACGAACGTCGTCGCGTTTCGTCGTCGCGTTACGTGTCGTCGTGTCGACCACACACGTGTAGATCGACTCGCAAGAGGGCGCGTCGCTCGGCAACTTTCATCGTCGCGCGCGATGTGTCGTCGACGTCGTCGTAGCCAAGCAAGTGCAGCGCGCCGTGCACGACGTACAACACAAACTCGGCTTCGACCGTGTTGCCGTACTCGCGCGAGCGACGACACGCGCACTCAAGGTTGACCACCAGTTCCCCGTCCGCGAGTTCACCCGACGCCGCGTCGCCGTCCGCGGATTCGGACTCGAGCGACAGCGGAAAACTGATCACGTCCGTCGGCTCCGCATCGTCGAGGAACTGTGCGTGAACAGCCGCACTCTCTGCATCCCCGCAGACATACACCGACAGACGGAGTCGGCGGCCCTCCTCGCTCCAAACGGCTTCCAGCGCGCGGGTTACGAGCGTTTCCGCTGGGTCTGGCAGAACTCCGACCGCGTCCAGAGCGGCCTGGATTTCGACTTGCGGCCAACGCGATCCCTGGCTCATCGTCGACGTCCGCGTCGCCCCCCATGCACGGGATTCGCCAGCCGATCCTCGGGCGACGGCATGGTGTGCTGCGACGTCTCGTAGGCCTCGACGATACGCTGGACGATCGAGTGTCGCACGATGTCCTCCTTCGCCATTCGCACGACGGTGAGCCCTTGGACACCCTCGAGACGTTCGATCGCGTCGACCAATCCAGACGGAACACCCTTCGCAAGATCAACCTGCGTGACGTCGCCCGTCACCACGACTTGACTGTTCTCTCCCATGCGCGTGAGGAACATGCGCATCTGCGACACAGTCGTGTTCTGCGCCTCATCGAGGATGATGAACGCATGATTCAACGTCCGTCCACGCATGAACGCGAGCGGACAAACTTCGATCACGTCGTTCTCCATGTAGCGACGCGACAGGGCGGGATCGAGAATATCGTTGAGCGCGTCGTAGAGCGGTCGCACGTATGGGTTGACCTTGGCCTGAAAGTCACCCGGCAAGAAACCAAGTTTCTCGCCGGCTTCGACCGCCGGCCGAGCGAGCACGATCCGGCGATACTTACCGGCGCGAAGTGCCTCCACAGCGGCAGCGACCGCGAGGTAGGTCTTGCCAGTCCCGGCCGGCCCGAGCGCGAACACGACATGGTTCGCGCGGAGCGCCCGGAGATAGTTCTTCTGGCCCTTCGTGCGAGCCGTGACTGCTGATCGCTTTGGCACACGGTGCGCGTCACCGTCGGATCCCTCGACAGTCGCGCTCGATGGGCCCACCTCACCGGGCGACGCGTCGTCGCCATCGATCCAACGCTCGATGTCGGCATGCGTGACCGACCGCCCGCGGCGCAGCTCGCGTAGCGCACGCTCCAGCACCGGCCGGGCCCGCGCGATGGCGTCGTCTTCGCCGAGGATCTTGAGGACATCGCCCCGGTGCACCAGTCGAACATCGAACGATGTGCGCAGGAGCTTCGCGGTACGATCGAGTGGACCGAGGAGCACGCGCGCCTCCTCGTTGCTATGTAGGCGGAGTTCGAGATTCACGCTCAGGTCGGCTTAGGGTGCGCGCAAGTTCGTTGCGCGAGCCC
>CAYSWE010000391.1:0-5144 GCA_964434515.1 uncultured Phycisphaerales bacterium
ATCGCCGCAGAAGAGCTTGTCCGCCCAGGGATCGCCACCGGCGAGGTCGTCGGGGGCCGTATTCGGCGAGTTCGTGCCGTGCGACTCCGTGCTGTTGATCCACAGCGGTGGACCGGACACCGCTAACGACCACCCAGCGCCAAACGGACTCGACGGCCCTGCAGGCAGGACCCGCCCCCCCTGATCCAGCACCGAAGTAGACCAATGCGTCGCGCTGTAGCTGTCGTAAGCAGCGGAGACGAAGGGATTGAGCGAGACGACATGCCGAAACCGTCCGCCCCGGCCACTGACGCTGCCACCCGAGATCGAAGCGTTGGCGGAAATCGAGCCCACTCCCCGCCCCATCGCATAGTCGTCGTAGCCCGTCAGCGGAGGACCAGAACAGCCACCGCCACCCTTGCTCGGCCCACTCGGCGTGGTCGGACCAGGGACATGCCCATCATCCGGATCGTCGGGTCGCCCGTCCTCGGGCGGTTTGCCGATGGGCGTATGAAAGTTGACACCAACTCCGGCACCGATGGCCACGCCTGCGTATCTGCCACCACACTGTTGGCCTGCCAGCTGCGGAGCCAGCAAAGCGAGCCCGCCGAGCGCGAACATCGCCGACAACAACGAAGGGCAGCAACGAATCATGCGACGACTGGCTCCTGCGTTCCTTGAGTGCCGCGGGCCCCCGGCATCCTGGTTACCACACAAACCGACGGATCCATAGGCTGACGCCGACCTCGTGGCGAGACGACGGGCTAGATCAGAGCTGGAACCTGGAACCTGGAACCTGGAATACGCAAACACGAACGCATGAAACATCCTTTTGTTGGAGTTCGCAAACCGTCCACTCTCGTGGGCCCGCATTCTGGCATCGACTTCTGACCGATGTCAAGACGTTGCCGCCGTCGGAAACACGGTCGCTCGTCCGCTTCCCAAGGGGTGGACACCGCAGTACCGTTTCGTCGTGAAGATCCGATCCCCGGCCAAGTATCCGACCGTCGAGTCGTTCCGCGCGCGGTGGCGCGAGATCGATGCGGCGCTTGACTGCGACGCCGAGGTGCTCGGTGACGGGGGACCTCTGGGCTGGCCGATCGAACGGCCCGGACGCAAGTCGATCGCCAACCGGTTTTGCATTCATCCGATGGAGGGTTGGGACGGCGGATTCGATGGCAGCGCCAGCGAGTTGACGCTGCGGCGCTGGCGCAACTTCGGGCGCAGTGGCGCTGGCCTCGTTTGGGGCGGCGAGGCTTTTGCGGTGCAACAGGATGGACGCGCCAACGCGCGACAGCTTTGTTTTGCGCCCGGCAACGAGACCCCCAAGACCTTGGCGCGCCTGCTCGAGGCAACGCGCGAGGGGTGCCGCGCACGGGGCGGCGATCCGGACGCACTCGTGGTCGGCCTGCAGCTCACGCACTCGGGACGGTTCTCGCGACCGAACGGGCCGGATCTCGAGCCACGCATTGCCTTCCACAACGCGCGGCTGGCCGACAGGTTTGGCATCGCGCACGACCATCCGCTGCTGTCCGACGATGAGCTGCGGCGAATCCGCGACCGCTTCGTGGTCGTCGCGAGCCTCGCCGCCGACGCGGGCTTCGACTTCGTCGACGTCAAGTGCGCGCATGGCTACTTGCTGCACGAGCTGCTCGCGGCGCGCTCGCGGCCTGGCGCCTACGGCGGTCCGTTCGAACATCGGACCAGGCTCCTGCGCGAGATCGTCGAGGGGATTCGCGCGGCGCGGCCGACACTCGAGGTCGGCATCCGCGTCTCCATCGCCGACGCTCCACCGCACGGCCACGACCCGCGGAGCCCCTACGCTGACGGGTTCGGGATCGACGCCGCTCACCCGAGCCGCTTCGACCTCGACGAGCCGATGCGCTTGCTCGAACTCATCCAGTCGCTCGGCATTCAGCTGGTCAATCTCACGCTCGGCTCGCCGTACTACTGCCCACACCTGCAGCGCCCGGCAGCCTACCCACCGTGCGACGGCTATCCGCCGCCAAGAGATCCCCTGGAAGAGGTCGCCGAACACATTCGCGTCGCGCGGCAATCCAAGGCGCGCTTCCCAAAGCTCGTGTTCGTCGGGACCGGTTACACGTATTTGCAGGAGTGGCTCGCGCACGTGGCCCAGTTCGAGATACGCGCGGGCCATGTCGACCTGGTGGGACTTGGCCGGATGGTGCTGTCGTATCCGGAGTTCCCGGCCGACGTCTTGGCCGGACGCAAGCTCGCCCACCGGCGGATCTGCCGCACACTAAGCGACTGCACCAATGCGCCGCGCAATGGCCTCGTGTCTGGCTGCTACCCTCTCGACGCCCACTACAAGTCGATGCCAGAAGCCACCCGGCTAGCGCGCATCAAAAAGGAGCTACGCGATTGACCTCGGACCAAGAACGATTCGCAGAGCTCAACGCCAAGAGCTTCCTGCCACGCACGCTGGGCTATCTACGCCACATTGGCCCCGGATACATGCAGTCGGCCATGACGCTCGGCGGCGGCACGGCGTTCGCATCGATCTTCGCCGGCGCGGCGTTTGGCTATCAGCTGCTCTGGGTGGCGCCGTTGTCCATGCTCTTGGGGATCATCGTGCTCTCGGCAGTTGCGCACCAAACCCTGTCCGTCGCGGACAATCCGTTCGCCGCCATGCGCAAGCACGCCGGCGCGTTCTTCGCCTACGGCTGGGCGATCTCCGGCATCCTGTCGTCGATCATTTGGCAGTTCGCGCAATACGCGCTGGCGAGCGCTATGCTCGTCGCGATCGCGCGCAGCGCCGGCTACACGATTGGGTCCGGGGTGATGGGAGTCGCGACTCTGGCATGGTGCGTCACGGTCGCCATGCTCTATCAATCGCAGCCAAGGCTCGTGCGCACCTATGAGAACATCATCAAGACGATGGTCTGGTTCATCGTCTTGGCGTTCGCATTCGTGGTCATCAAGACCGGCATCCCCCACCCCAGCGAACTCGCCGCGGGGCTGCTGCCCAGCATACCCGACGAAACCAAGGGCGTCCGCGGCGGCACCCTGGTCGTATCCGGGCTCGCGGCTGCGGTCGGCGCCAACATGATCTTCGTCTATCCCTACACCCTGCGGAAGCGAGCGTGGGGACGCGTGCACCGCCGGCTTGCCCGCTTCGACTTGATCTTCGGAATGCTCATCCCATACGCATTGGCCGCGAGCCTCATGGTCATTGCGTCCGCAAGCGTCTTCTACTACGGCAACCCCGAGATGTTCGTCGGCAAGAAGATCGCGCCGTGGGAAGTCGCGCGGATCTTCGCCGCGCCCGACCGCCTCGGACCGATGGTCGGCATGTGGGTTTTTGGTCTTGGCATTGTCGCGATGGCCGTCTCGTCGATCACCATGCAGATGCTGTGCTCAGGTTTTGCCCTCTGCGAGATGCTCGGCAAGAAGAGCGAGGGCACGCTCTATCGCATCGGCATGCTGCTCCCGGCGATCGGCGTTCTGGGCTCGATCTACTGGAACGACGTACGCCTGTGGATGGCGGTTCCGACCAACATCGTGTGCGGCGCGCTCCTGCCCATCGCCTACATCGGCTTCTTCATCTTGCAGGGAAAACGCAGCTACCTCGGCGACGACTTGCCCACGGGACGGAAGGCGCAGGCGTGGCGCGCCGGTATGTTGCTCGCGACGCTCGTGCTCGTCGTCGGCTTGGTCTGGTTTGGCATTCATGAGGTGCCGCGCTGGTTCGAGAGCATTCGCAAGTGATCGAGCTCCGCGACGATGTCCTGACGCCGTTCGAGCGCGAACTCGACGAGCTCGGCGATGCGCCTCCGGTTCGCTCGGCGCATGCGGCCTTGCATCTGGCGATGACCGAGGACTATCGCGATGTCGCTCACGCGGTCGACGCCGCCGGCACGCCCGAGCAGATTCTCGCCCATGTGGACTGGGAAACGACGCGCGCGCTGCGCCAGCGCGTCAACGGGCTGCGACTCGGCATCGCCGAAGCGATGGACACGGCGCAACGCTTCGAGATCGGCTGGAACGGTGCCAAGCGGCTCATCGAGATCACCGGCGCACTCGACCTGTGCGTGCCGTTCATCGCCGGTGCCTCGTCCGACCATCGACCCCGGATTGGTTCCAAGCAAGATCTGATCACGGCCGTGGCCGAGCAAGCGGCGTTCATTCGCGAGGCGGGCGGCGAACCGATCCTCCTACCAATGCCGTGGCTCGTGCAGGCGTCCGCGGACGAGGACGACTATGTCGAGGTGTATCGCGGCATCGTGGCGCGCTGCGACGGCCCCGTCTGGATCCACTGGCTCGGAGAGACGTTTCTGCCGTCGGTCGCGGGTTACTTCCCCGGGCGCAGCTTCGAGCGCGTCATGGCAATCGACCGAGCGAAGATTCGTGGAGTCAAGCTGTCACTCCTCGACGCCGCGCGAGAGATCCGCATTCGGAATGCGCTCGCGCAACACGGACAGGTGGTCGTCACCGGCGACGACCTCCACTTCGCCGAACTCATCGCCGGTGATGACGCCGGATTCAGCCACGCGCTGCTCGGCATCCTCGACGCCATCGCTCGACCAGCATCGATCGCTCTGCGCTGGCTCGCGCACGGCCGCCGCGACCGCTTCCTCGAGATCCTGCGCCCATGCGAAGATCTCGGACGGCACGTATTCGAAACTCCAACACCGCACTACAAGGCAGGACTCGCCTTTCTCGCGTGGCTGCAAGGCCTCCAGCCGAATCGCGATCTCCCCAACCATCTCGAGCGCGCACGCGACGCGTCGCACTACCGAGGCTGTGCAGTGCTCGCGAGCCGGGCGGGTGCAATCGAGAACGCCGCGCTCGCCAACGAACGGCTCAGCGAGCTTTTCGGTTAGCCGCTACGCCGCACGGATTCGCCAGGGAGCGCAGCGAATCACGGAACGACGACGCGTTCCCACATACGGGCACCCTGCCTCATGCCATGGGTCGTGAACCGACCTCGGGCCGAGTCACTTCCCGGAATGCTTACGCCGGCGCACGCGCTTGCGGCTGGCCCACGCGGCCTTGCCTCGCTCGCACGCCGCGTTCCATAGCTCCCGATCCTTCTGCCGGGCTTCGGGCCACCACGCGCGAAGCTGCTTGCACCAAATCGGGATTTGCCGCCAGACGTGGCGACGCATCCAATCACTACGCAGGAACTGCGAGAGCAGACCGAA
>CAYSWE010000392.1:0-5134 GCA_964434515.1 uncultured Phycisphaerales bacterium
GCGCGCACCGCCCTCGACACTCACCAACACGTCGACGTCACCGTCGCGATCCGCGTCATACAAGACCATGGGGCCTGGGCGTTTGCCAACCTCGACACCTGGCGTCGCATCGAGCGAGCCGTTCGACCGACCGCGCAGCACGTGGACCGTCGGACTCTTCGGGGACGAAACGATCAGATCTCCATGGCCGTCGCCGTCGAAGTCCGCGGCCTCGACGAACGACGCTTGGCCGTCCGCGTTGGCGAAGGTCTCGACCGCCGCCAACGACCCGCCGGGCAAGCCACGCAGCCACGACAATACGGGCGCGTCCGCCGCCGCGACGAGCACATCCTGACGTGCGTCACCGTCGAGATCCGCAAGCACGCATTGCGACGTGAGTCCGGCCACGGCGAACTCGCGCACCGCGGCAAACGCGCCTGGGCCCAGCGGCCGGAGCTCGCCGAGCGACGCCCGGTCGACAAAGCCCAGCACCGTTCGTTGCCGGGCCGCCACGGTGGCGTCGCCAACCGCGATGCTGCTGATCGTCCCGGCGACGGGAATCGGCGTCGCCCGCTCGAAGTTGCCCGCGCCGTTGCCACGAAACACCAGCAGCTGCTGCCCCCGATGCTCGGCAACCAGGATGTCGGGAAAGCCATCGGCGTCGGCATCCCCGACAGCGAACGTCGTCGGCATCCCCGCGCCGGCGATCACCTGACGCCGGGCCGGATCCAGCCCTGCCGCATTCTGATACCAGACCACCACGGCACCGTGCCCCTGGTCCAGCGCCACGAGATCCGTGCGCCCGTCGCCGTTGGCATCGGCAGCAACCACATCGACGAACTCCACTCCGGCGCCCGCCTCGAACCGTGCGGGCGCGGCAAACGTCGCGCCCAGGGACCGACGGAACTGCACGGCCGTGCTGGCGCTGACCAACAAGTCGGCCCGTCCGTCGCCATCCACGTCGTGCGCCGAAAGCGCGAGTGTGTCACTCGGCACGCGCACTTCTTCGGGCGCGAAAAAGCGCCCTTGGCCGTCATTCCGATAGATGCGAACGAGGCGCTCGGCCTCGAACGCGCAGGCAAAGTCGAGCGTTCCGTTGCCATCGAAATCCGCGGCACAAAGGTCTCCCGGTGCCGAAGTCGTCGTCAGCTTGGGGCCCGCCGTGCGCGACCAAACGCCACCCGGCAGACCCACGAGAAGCCGGATGGCGTTCTGGCCAAGTCCGGCGACCACCACATCGGGCACCTGGTCTGCTGTGAAGTTGCCCGCCACCACCGCACGCACGGCGACGAATCCACTCGGAATCTCGGCCCGCGTCAGAAAGGCGATCTGTGTGAGCCTCTGGATCGGAGCCACGGACGAACGGCTGCCGCCGCACCCGAGAGTGCAGAAGCACGCGATGGCAGCGAACCAACCGTGCAAGCCCTTAGAGACACGGCCGATTGGGGAAATGAGCACGGGATGAGCTCCGGAAGAAGCGGCGGACCGAGAACTATACCCCGCCAGCAGGTCGCGCCGGGCGCGACCGCACTTCGCGTGATCATCCCATCGAGGAGGTTCCCTCTTCCTCATAGCGCCGCAGAGCACGCGGCGGACCAAAAATGAACGTTGCCGCCACCATGCTCCTGGGGGTCAGCCCGAGCGGCAACGTCGCAGCGCGAACCGACAGCCCCTGGACGCCGGCACCGCCGCGCTCGATCGCCCCCATCTTCTCACGGCTGAGATCGGCGAGATCGCGCTCGAAGGACTCCATGTGCGTCGAACTCGCGGATTCTCGATCGGTGTCGGCCCGGGCCATCCGTTCGCGCAGAGTCGCCCCGGAAAGGTCCTGGGAGGTCGCGCGAAGTTCTTCCGGCTCGACCAACCGCGGCGGCTCGATCTCGACGACGGGCTCCTCGCGTGGAGGTGCCTCGCCCAACAGCTCCCGCACCCGGCGCCCGAGGTCTTCGGCCTGGCGAGCATCCTCGTCCGGATCCGAACCCAAGGGCTCGTCCCACGTCGGCGTGCGCGGCGTGCGCGGCCGCTGCGGCCGCTTCTGCTTGTTTCCGCCCAGGTTGCCAAGAATCCCGATCACAAGGAAAACCAGCAGCCACGGGTGGCCGAGCAAGAACTCAAGGAGACGTTCCACGATGCCGTGCGCCCCTAGGAGTCCGTACCGCCAGCGCCGCCACCGTCTTGACCGCCCAGGCCGAACGACCGTCGCATGCCAGTGTCGGCTTCGATGTTTTGCAAACGCTGATAATCCATGATGCCAAGATTCCCTTGGCGGAACGCATCCGCCATCGCAGTCGGAACCTCCGCCTCCGCCAGGACGACCTTGGCCCGATTGGCGACGACCTCGGCCTTCATCTCCTGCTCGCGCGCGACCGCCATGGCGCGCCGCTCCTCGGCGCGCGCCTGCGCGATGCGCTTGTCCGCTTCGGCCTGGTCGGCCTGCAGGCGTGCGCCGATATTCTTGCCAATGTCGACGTCGGCGATGTCGATCGACAGGATTTCGAACGCCGTGCCCGCGTCGAGCCCCTTGGACAAAACCGTCTTGCTGATGTTGTCGGGATTCTCGAGGACGTCCTTGTGCGTCGCGGACGAGCCGATCGTCGAAACGATGCCTTCGCCGACGCGAGCGATGATCGTCTCCTCGGTCGCGCCACCAACCAGACGCGCGATGTTCGTGCGCACCGTCACGCGGGCTTTGGCGAGCACTTGGATACCGTCCTTGGCCATGGCAGACACCTCACTCTTACCCTTGCTCGCGTCCGGGCAGTCGATGACCTTGGGATTCACGCAAGTCCGAACCGCCTCGAGCACGTCCCGTCCGGCCAGATCGATCGCCGCAGCGCGCATAAAGTTCAGGTCGAGCCCAGCGCGGTCGGATGCGATCAACGAGCGCACGACGTTGACGACGTTGCCTCCCGCCAGGTAGTGCGCTTCGAGGTCGTTCGTGCCCACATCGACTCGCGCCTGCACGGCGCTGATCTTGGCCCTCACGATCTGCGTCGGATTGATCTTCCGGAGACTCATCCCGACTAGTTGGAAAAACGAAATGTCAGCCTTCGAGAAGTACGACTGAACCCAGAGCGCCAGGTAGCGATAGATGAAGATCGCGATGACGAACAGGATGAGCAGGACGATCCCGATGATCCACACCAGCGTGCTGTTGTCTCCGGGTGCTCGGCTGGACTGAAACAAGGGAAGAAAAGAAACCACAGACATGCTCGCGCACTCCAACCCAGAAGAACTCAGGAACCTGATCCACTCACGCCAGCCTTGTCGACTGTCGCAACCACGAGCTGCGCCAACTCGACGCGCAGCACCTTGACCTTTTGCCCATACGCAATCGCCTCGCCGCGCGTCATTGCGTCATAGCGTCGCCCGTCGAGCTCGACGGTTCCAGACGGGCGAAGCGGCGTGGCAACACTTCCCACCTTACCCACGCAGTCCTCGAGTCCCGCGTCACGAACGCTCCGCTTGTCGGGATCGAAGGTCGGCCCGGCAAGAATCAATCGCTTGCCGAACGGCGTCTTGGGGAGCACGCGGAAGGCCACGACGACCACCACGGGAACGGCGACCGCGACGGCTGCCAGAAAGCCGATCCCAACCCCGAGCCCCTTACCGAACGACAGGAACACCGAGGTCACGAGCAGCACGGCCGAAATGATCGACAGGACCCCGAAGCTCGGGAAGAAGATCTCGGCCGCCATGGCCAGCAGACCAAGGAAGGCCAGGAACACCAACCAGGCGAGATGGATCGCGCCGCTCTGTGACGAGCGGCGAGCCTCGACGACAATGCGATTCCCTTCGACCTTGATCACGTCCACCGGCGAGCCACGCTCGACGAAGCCGCCCGAACTGGTGACGTCGTAGGGCTCGCCATCGATCTCGATCTTGCCCGCCGGCCGTAGATCCGTCGACGCGATGCCATGCTTGCCGACGAGCGGAGCCACGGTTCGCTCGGATGTGGCAGTAGTTCCCAACGTTCCCATCGCACCCTCACGTTTCAAGATCAGGTTCCGAAACATCGGAATGTAGGGAATCAAACGCGAAAACGCCACCGAGCCGACGACCACGAGGATGAGCGCAATCAGAAAGCTCATCAGGTTGTCGTGCATCACGTCGCCCTGCATCGAAGTCGCGGGCCAGAGGAACGACTGCAGCGAGAGGAACAAGGCGGCGACCACCATCAAGAGCCCCAGAAGGCCGGCGATGAGCGTGCCCGGAATGACGAAGAACTCCACCGCCACGAGTCCGATCCCGCCCGCGAACAGCAGCAATTCGGTGACCGCCGCGAGTCCGACGAGCCAGCTCCCGGCAAAGAACAGCACGAAGCAGATCACGGCCAGCGCCTCGGGCACGCCCGTGCCCGGCGCTTGAACGGCAATCACCGTGAGGATGATCCCGCCAATGAGAAGAAACATGCGAATGCCGTAGAGAAAGGCCGCGAGTTCCTCCGACCAGGTCGGCTCGAGACGGGTTCGATCATTCTTCGCAACGCCGAGCTCGCGCATCAGCTCATCGGTCGAACCGGCGGCGGCCTCGGCGAGCCGCGTCTCGATCGCCTCGTGCGTCGACAGACTCAGCGGCCGTTTCGTAAACGCCTCAGCCTCCAGGACCTCGACCCCCTTGCGCCCGCGCAGGCTATCAAGCTTTTGCCGAGAGACGACCTCCGGGCGAACGATGCCATCTTCGTCGCGCCAGCGCGTGCGATAGAGCTCCAATCGTTCGTCCACCATCGCCTCGGCCATCAAACCGACCTCGGGACTATGGTGCCGCTCGGCGATCTTGCGCACGTCCTCGCGCATCGCCACGATGTATTTGTTCCGAACCTCATCCTCGATCACGCCACGCATACCGCCCGCGATGACCGGGACAGCCACACCAATCGAGGCGTGCGGAGCCATGAAAATACGACTGCACCCGAGTGCGATCACCGCGCCGGCGCTGTTCGCACTCCGCTTGACGAACGCCACCGTGTCCACGTTGCGCTCATCGAGCAGCGCAAGGATCGTCACGATCTCGTGCATGCTCGAGATCTCACCGCCAGGCGTGTCGATGTCGAAAGCGACATGCGCCGCCCCCGATGATGTAGCCTCAGCCAGCGCACGGCGCACCAAGGCAACGGTCTTGAAGTCAATCTTACCCTCGATGGGCACGATGATCG
>CAYSWE010000393.1:0-5117 GCA_964434515.1 uncultured Phycisphaerales bacterium
AAAACACCAAGAGTCCCGACAACCGGCAGCGCGAGCTGTTCCCAGACGAATGAATGCCATGAACGACCCTTGGGCTGTCCTCGGTCTCACCGCCGATGCGACCGACGCCGAACTCCGTGTGCGCTATGTCGAGCTCACGAAGCAGCATCCGCCCGACCGAGACCCACAGCGCTTCGAACAAATCCGTGCCGCATACGATGCCGCGCGGGACCGCCAAGCGCAGCTAGAGGAGCGCGCGTTCGGCCCACCGCCACTCGACGACCTCGACCAGCTCGCCGAACTCCTCGGCAAGCAGGCGCGCATCCCCGTTGGGCTCGACGCCTGGCTCGAGGCTCTCCAGTGAACGAACACCGCCGGACCGAGATCCTCACCGCGGTCGAGCGCTGGCTCGAGGATTGGCGCGACGAAGAGCCGCTACCCCAGGTCGTCGCCCCCGAACTGGTCGACCGCGAGGGCGATGAGCCGGACCTCGCGAGCCTCGCCGCCGCGGTGATCGCGTGCGCGAAGGACACGCAGATCCAGTCCAAGCTGCTGAAACGCGTTCTGGAACGGTTGGACCAGAACCCTACGTACGACGAAGCAATCGACGACCTGCTCGACACCTACGACCGAATCGAACGCTGCGTCCAGGAGGCGCAGCGAGTCACGACCAAGACGACCAAGTGGTTCGGCACACGCGCCCGCGTTCAACCAATCGTCGACGCGCTGCACCTCGTGCGTGCTTCCCTCGAGGAGCGGTTGCAGCGCGCCGGCTACGAAAGGATCGTCTCGACCGGACGGAGGTTCGACCCCAAGTGCATGCGCGCCGTAGGCCAGGACCCCGCCAACACCGGGGAGGAAGGGCTGGTCCTCACGACACTGCGCGCCGGATTCCGCAACGGCGAACGCATCGTGCGTCCGGCCGAGGTCCGGGTCGCGCGATAATCGCGCACTGAACGAACCAGCAAGATGAGAAAGCGAAACGATATGACCGAACCCATCGTCGGGATCGACCTCGGCACGACGAACTCCGAGATTGCCATCGTGGTCGAGGGTCACCCCCGGGTGATCGACTACGAGGGCGAGCGCATCATGCCCTCCGTCATCGGGTTGTCCCCCGACGGTGAGCTGCTCGTCGGTACAGCGGCGCGGAATCAGATGGCCGCATACCCCGAGCGCACGATCCGCTCGGTCAAGCGACGCATGGGCAGCGACGATCGAATCCCGCTCGGCGACCGCACGCTCACGCCGCCAGAAGTCTCCGCGCTCATCCTCAAGGAGCTGGTCCGCCGGGCCCGCTCGGTCACCGGACTCGCAGTCCGCGAGGCTGTGATCACCGTGCCGGCGTTCTTCAATGACGCCCAGCGCCAGGCTACGCGCATCGCTGGCGAGATCGCCGGCATCACAGTCGCCCGCATCATCAACGAACCGACCGCCGCGGCGCTGGCTTACGAAGGCGTGACTCAAGGCGAGCGCCTGCTCCTCGTCTACGACCTAGGCGGGGGCACGTTCGACGCTAGCCTCGTGCACACCGACGGCGAGTTGGTCGAGGTCCTGGCGAGCCACGGGGACACGCGCCTGGGCGGCGACGACTTCGACAACCTGATCGTCGAAGAGTTCGCGCGTGCGCTCGAAGCACTCGGCATCCCGGACCCGCGCCATGACCCCCACCACCTCATGCGCCTGCTCGAGGCCGCCGAAGCCGCGAAGCGCCGCCTCACCGAGGAGACCCATACCCAGGTCCGCGAAGAATTTCTCGGCGAAGACGCTGCCGGCAACGCCGTGCACCTCGACCACGAACTCGCCCGCGAGCGCTTCCACACCCTGATCCGTCCGTGGATCGAGCGGACGCTCGACAGTGTTCACGAAACGATGTCGATTGCTGGCAAACGCTTCGCCGACCTCGACGACGTCCTGCTCGTCGGCGGATCGACACGCACCAAGCTGATTGGCGACCGCCTGCACGAACTCTGCGGCCGCCCACCACGCAAGGACGTGCACCCGGACTTGTGCGTGGCACTGGGCGCCGCGATCCAGGGCGCCGTCCTCGCCGGCCAGGAGACCGGCCGCGTCCTAGTCGACGTCACACCCTATTCGTTCGGTCCGAGCTACGTGGGTATGCACGACGACATGCCAAGCCCACACTGTTATCGGCCCGTGATCGAGCGCGGCACCCCCCTGCCCACGACACGCGCCGGCGCCTACGCAACGAACGTCGACAACCAGGAGACCGTCGAACTGGTCATCTATCAAGGCGAGAGCACGTTCGCGCTCGACAACGTGGAGATTGGGAAGTTCAAGATCGAGGGATTGTCACGCCTCCCCAAGGGCAACTCGATCATCTGCCGCATGCACTTGGATCTCAATGGCCAGCTGGTCGTCTCGGCGATCGAAAAGTGCACCGGTCTCTCCAAGACCGTGACGATCGACGGCGCGACCAACGACTATGATCCGGCCGCAGTCGAAGAGTCACGCAAGCGTACCGGCGAGCTATGGAATCACGACGAGTCCGACGAACTCGCGCCGCCCATACCGATTACTGCTGGCCAACCCGAGTGGAAGCGCAACGTTCTTGCGATCCTGGCACGAGCCGAGGCCGCCGCACCGTCCCTCGCCGCGGCCGAGCGCGACGACATCGCGACGTTACAATCCGAGGCGAACGACGCTTTACAGCGCAGCGACCAATCCGCGGCCACGGCGATTGCCGAGGAACTCGAGGACCTCCTGCATTACGCCACCGATTCCGAAGCATGACGCGGCAAGAGCCCCCTCGTTGTCCGGCATGCCGCTGCCCAGTGCGGACCAAGCCGCAATGCACGCGCTGCGGCGCGGACCTTACCCGACTCCTGCTGATCCAGATTGCCGCCTGGCGCGCCCGCAACCGCGCGCGTCAGGCAATCCTCAGCGGCAGCTGGCGTGAGGCGCAGATCCAAGCGAGCGAAAGCCTCACATTGCACGCAACGCCCGATGGCCGCCGCCTGCTCGCAATCGCGACCCTCGCCGCCGGCGCGCGGGACGCCCTAACGACGCCCTAAGAATTCGCGGTCGGACGTGTCCCCAGTGCCGGGACAGGGATGCCAACCGAGCCAACGACGGCGAGGTCCGGTTGAACGTGGGAAGTCATTCTCTTGCCTGGGTCCTGCCCCATATGCCCGGCCGGCAATGGGGCTTGTCAACCGGGATCCGTAGCCTTAGGGTTGCCAGAACGCTCGGGCATCGCTCTGGAGTGTAGACGGCGCCTGGCACATCGCGATTCTCTCGACCTCACTAGGAGACTTTCATGAGCCCAATCTCCCGATCTCACTCTTGCGCCGTGGCCTCGGCCGCCCTCCTCGGCTGCGCGTTGCTCGCCCCAACGGTGGCCGCGCAGTCGTTCGGCCGCACGGTTCCGGCAAGCGTGCAGCAGCGCGATGGATCGAGTCTCGAGCCGCGGCTCTTGGGCGGCTATGAGGGCCGCACGCAGGTCCTCATTGCGGGACAGTCCCTGCAAGGCTTTGCCGGAAAGTCCATCCGCAGGATCATCGTCCGTCGCGACGCGCAAACGGCAGCGGTGTTTCCCAACGGGATGAAAGGTGGCTGGATCGATCTCACGATCCTGGCGTCGTGGACGACGCGGAGCGTCCGCAACCCATCGGCGGTGTTCGCCGCCAACCACGCGCGCGGCGCTGTCGTCGTCTACCGAGGCGAGTATCACGTACCCGACTCGATCCCGCTGCCGCCCGGCACCAAGGTGGCGAGCCTCGCCGCCAACGTCTCGGCGCACATCGTCCTACAAAAGCCCATCGCCTATGTGCCCAACCGCACACTCTGTTTGGAGTTCGCACACCGGCGGCACGCGACCAAGCCCGGGCCGGACCGCTGGCACGCCGACCTCGAAGTACGGCCGAGCGCGAGCGTCACGACCTTCGGCCGCTCCTGCTTTCGCAAGGGTCGCGTCGACGCCGAAGCCAATGAGTTCGATGGTGCCGCGCCAATCGGCGGTTCGCTGCGGTGCACGACGCGCGCACCGATCACACTCCTGGCCCTCTTGGCAATCGGTGCCAGCAATGAGCGCTGGGGTGCGAACAAACTGCCGTTCGACTTCGGAACCATGGGCGCAAAGAACTGCTATCTGTTCGTTTCACTCGATCTGCTCGTAGCGACCAGCGTCAAGAAGATCCCCAATGTCCCGCAGGCACGTGCCCGCATCGAACTCCCGCTTCCCTATGCGAAGGGACTCGTCGGTAGCCGCCTGTTCTCGGAATGGTTCTTCTTCCAGCCTGGCGTGAACCCGCTGTCGATGACTACGACCAATGGCGCCTCGGTGCGCATTGCCGCAGCACCCGGCATGGAATCCGCGATGGTCCAAGCGCTGCGACCCGGCGCGGCCATCGGCCGCGTGTATCCCGAGCGAGCGTTGGCCCTGCACTTCGAGGAGCGCTGATGCAGATCCATCGCGCACGGCCCGTCGTTGGTCGGACGACGCTGCTCGCCACGTTCGCCGGCCTCATCGTCCTGCTCTGCGCAGCGTCGCCGGGCAAACCCTACTTCGACGTCAAGCCCGACCCACCGACCGCCGGCAGCGACGTCGAGGTCGTGTACCACGGCAGCGACGGAAGCAAGGTCGTCTACCAGGTTGGGGACGGCGAGTTCCACCGCCCCAAGGTCGGCTCCGACGGCAAGTTCAAGATCCCCAAAGCCCTGCTCAAGGTCGGCCTCAAGCTCAAGATCCGCGACGGTGCACTGGACGAGCTACCCGAGGGCTCGGTCTGCTTCGAGATCGAACCCTGATACGCCGGCCATCTCAGTCGCTCGGGCCACCGGCGGCCATCTGCGCCAGCCATGCGGCCTGCCTCTGGGCCATCTCCTCGCTCGGAACGTCCTCGACGTGCGTCGCTACGGCCCACTGGATTCCAAACGGATCGACGACCTTGCCCATGCGATCGCCCCAAAACATGTCGGCAACGGGGAACTTCACTTCGCATCCGGCTTCGACCGCGCGCGCAAACGCCTCATCGGCGCTCTCGCAGTAGAACATCATCGACACCGGGGACCCGCCGAGGGTCTTCGCGGACTTCATCTCCCATTGCGGGTTTTCATCCGTCAGCATGACGACGGAACCGTGCACGCGCATCTCGGCGTGCATGGTCCCCTGCCCC
>CAYSWE010000394.1:0-4510 GCA_964434515.1 uncultured Phycisphaerales bacterium
TGGAAAGCCGTATGGCGACCTACCTGAGTTCATGGACTTCGCCTACCTCACCGAGGTGACGCGGTTGACGCTCGCGGTCGTGTGCGAGCTGGCCAGTGCCCCGAGGCCACCCGTTTCCGTGCAGGTGCGTGGCACGCGCGACCTGGCGTCGACGACTGCGTGGATTCGTCCGCGCGCCGATCGGTCCGAGACCCACGCCGGCTATGAGCTGGTCTGGCGCGAGACGACAGCCCCGGACTGGCAGCATGTCCGCTTCGTTCCGGACCAGGCGGCCGGGCGGCGCGGCATCCAGGCGACACTCGAAGGCGTGCTGATCGATGCGGTCATCGTTGGCGTTCGCAGCGTGAGTGTCGACGGGGCGCGCAGCCGCGTCGTGTCGGCTCGCGAGCCGGACGCGCGCTTGCGCCGGAGGTAGAGTTTCCGAGAGGCCGCTGGCGTGGCAAGATACCGTCCATGATGAGAGCAGCTTGGCGGTGGGCGGCGGTCGTTGTGATCGCGGGGGCGTTTTCGTCCTGCAATCGGGGGGATGGCAGCCGGGTCGAACCGTTCTTGGGACGGGTTCCCGAACGACAGCTCACAGGCTTCGTGCTCGACGCGGAAGGCAAACCGGTCTCTGGTGCGGTGGTGCGACTCGTGGGGAGTGGCGGTGCTGCGGTCAGTGGTGCGAGCGGCCGCTTTCTGTTCGATGACCCGCCGCTCGGTCCGCGCCTGCTCACACTGACTGCGGATGCAGCGACTGCGGACGCGACGGATCGGCTCGCGGGGTTTTCGGTACGCGTCGAGGTGCCCCCTGGACGCGCTGACCTGACGCTGCCGTTAGTCGTTCCGGATCGTCAGTCGGGAACGTCGCGCACGGTGGCGCTTGGCACGCAGGCTAGTCCGATCGTGCTCGATGCCTCCGCGACCGCCGGGGCGTCGCTCACCGTGCCGAGCGGCGCGAACGTGTCGCTGCTTGGCGGTGGAGGCTCGATCGAGCTCAACCTCGCCGCGGTCGGTCGTGAGGATTTGCCGAGGGCGCTGCCATCGAGCGCCACCGGTGCGCGGCTCGCCAGTCGGGGTGTTTGGCTGACTCCGGTGGCGCTCGTCCTGTCTGCTGGGGCAACGCTGACGCTACCGAATGATCTCGGTCTCGGCGTCGGCAGCAGGGCGAATGTCTTTCGCCTCGACTCGTCGACCGGCGAATGGGCTGCAATCGACACCGGCACCGTGCAGGCGGGTGGCGCGCACATTCGGATGGACCACGCCGTGCTTCCCGGCGGCGGGCTCTACGTGGCGACCACGACCATCCCGACCACGACGTTCGTTGCGGGGCGTGTGCTCGATGCTGCGAGCAAGCCGGTGCGCGGTGCGCTCGTGCAGTCGATGAGCGGGAGTTTCGTTCGCGCCGGGGAGGATGGACGTTTCCGGCTCGGTCCGTTGCCTGCGCTCGATGCGAGCAACCAGGCCTTGCAGCTCGAGCTGCGCGCGCTGGCGCCCGTTGGACTCGAGGCGCGGACGGTGGCGGTCCGTGTGCCGGCGATCCCGACCGAGACCGATGCCGGCGACCTCACGCTCGCGACCGTTCCGGTCGGACTGTTGCGTTTTGTCAGCGTTTTGCGCGGGCATGGCCTGGTCGGACACGCGGTGCGAGCTGGGTCGGCTTCGTTCGGCGAGAGTGCGGTGGCGTTTCCGGACGCGAGAGGGAAGGGCGAGATTCGCGAGGTCCCACCCGGTTGGTATGGCGGCTCCATTAGCTGGGTTTCGGGAACGCGGTTCTTCCGGGGCCTCGGCCGGGCGGAACTCATCGCGGGCAACCGGACCGTCGATCTGGAGCTGCTTGCGCGGGAAGAGGATCCGCGTTCGGCGGAGCTACGCGGGAGCCTCTTTGCCCGCGTCGTCGACAGCGCGTCCGCCGCGCCGCTCGCGGACGTCACCGTGCAAGGGCGGCATACGCCAGACACGGGCGATGTTGGTTCTACCTCGGTGTTTGGCGAGGTTCTCGTCTCGGCTGAGAGGTTCGGCGATCTCACGGCCTCGGTCGCGACCGAGCGCGGCGGGCACAAGGTGATCGCTGCCTATACCTTGGGGCACGTCGACAACGCGAACTGCGAGTTCGACCTGCCGGTCGCCGTGCGCACTCCGGCGGGGGTGTTCGCGCGCCATGGCGTCGTGTTTGGCTCGTTGCTGCAATCGGTGTCGGGGCCGCGGACCCGCAAGATGTTGGTCCGGCCGCGGCTGCTGCCGGACGATTGGTGGAATCTCCAACTCACCGGGCAGCTACCAGCCCCAACGCTGCCGCGGCACACCGATCCTGAGTCGACGTCGGGGACGGTGTTTCGCCTCGGCGTCCCGCTTGGCGAGGCTGCGGTGACGGCGGTCGAAGGTGTTGTCGTCGGTGGCGTGTTCGAGCCCGAGCGCGTCGGTCTCGCCGTGGACCTCGAGCCGCGCGCGGGTGTGGCTACCGCGACGGACATCGCTCTGGCGTTCCCCGTCGATCAGTCGCTCCGGCTCGTTGGTGTCCTGAGTGGTCTGGACGCGTCGATTGCACCAGGGATGCTGCGTTATGCGCTTGGAGCAGAGCGGCCCAACGGGACGGTGCTGGATGTGTTGCCCGACTCCGGTGCGGTCCTGGTGTCTGGCAGTGATGGTGTCGTGCGCGTTCCGTCGTCGACCGGACCGCTCGAGGGAGCGACCTGGCTCGTAGCCTTTGGCGGCGCTCTGGCGCAGGGTGGCGTGTCGCGCTCGCAGCATGTCTATGTCGAGGCGAGTGGGCCGAGTGTGACGCCACGAGGCATGCTCGCCCTGCCAACGATCACGGCGCCGAGCAACGGTTCGACGACCGCCGCGACCGATCGCTTCGAGCTCCGTTGGCAGATCCCGCCGGGCACGGACTTCTTCGAGGTGGAGTTGTCGAGCACGGTCGGGACCGAGACGAGATCCTGGCGCACGTTCTTTCCGGGGGGCTACGCATCGTTCTCCTTCCAGCCGCTCGTCAAGGCCGCTCCAAAGATCGTCGTGGCAGATCGGACCTGGAAGGCAACGGTTCGCGCCTACCGGATCGCGCGCGGCGTCGCGTTTGGGCGCGACGACGGCTACCACCGGCTGGTCGGGAACACGTTCTCCATTCGACCGGGTGCGCGTGGAATCGACGCGCGCTCGACCTATTCGATTGAGTTCAAGACGCCGAAGTGAGTCGTTTGTCATGAACAAGCGGGATCTGCTCAACCCGGACACGATGGTCCGTCACCTCGACGTGACGGCATTTCCGGATCTCGATCGCCTGGTCGAACGGATGGGCGACACGAGCTTCCAGGCGCGCAACCTGTCACGGGCTACCGAAATCTGCGCGCGCGCCATCCAGGATGCGGATTGCGCCGTCATCCTGTGCTTGGCCGGCTCGCTGGTTTCGGCCGGACTCAAGCGCGTGTTGGCGAGCCTCGTCGAGCACGACATGGTGGACGCTGTCGTCTCGACCGGCGCCAACATTGTCGATCAGGACTTCTTCGAGGGGCTTGGGTTTCATCACTACAAGGGCACCCCCGACATCGATGACAACGCGCTGCGCGAGCTGTCGATTGATCGCATCTACGATCACTTCATCGACGAAGACGAGCTGCGCATCTGCGATGACACCGTGACGCAGATCCTCGACGGTCTGGAGCCGCGGCCTTATAGCAGTCGCGAGCTCATTGCGGAGCTTGGTCGACACCTCGTCGAGCATGGCAAGTGCCACGACGGTCTCGTCGAGGCCTGCTACCGCAAGTCGGTTCCTGTGTTCGTTCCGGCGTTTCAGGACTGCTCGGCCGGCTTCGGCTTCGTCGCGCATCAGCATGCGCGACTGTCCGCTGGCGAGCCGATGGTGACGCTCGACGCCGCCCGTGACTTCCTCGATCTGACGCTGCTCAAGATGCACGCGGCGCGGGAGACCGGGCTGCTCATGGTAGGCGGCGGAGTGCCAAAGAACTTCGCGCAGGACATCGTAGTCGCGGCCGAGGTCCTCGGGGGCGAAGTCCCCATGCACAAGTATGCCGTGCAGCTGACCGTCGCCGACGAGCGCGACGGCGCGCTCTCCGGCAGCACGCTCAAAGAAGCCTCGAGCTGGGGCAAAGTCGACACCGCGCTTGAGCAAATGGTGTTTGGCGAGGCCACGATCACGCTCCCACTCCTCGTCGGCGCACTCTTCGCCCGCGGTGTCCACAAGGGCCGCAAGCCCCGCCACCTAGCCCAATGGCTGGCCGGCAATCGCGTGTCGCAGAAATAACGTGTCGTAGTTATTTTTTCGGGGTTAGCCGGATTCGAAGCGGAGTTCTGCCGACGTTGTGCCGAGTTCCGCGAGGAGAGATCCGTTGCGGCAGTCGAGTCGCCGACGCACGTCGCGGAGCGCGCCAGCGCGGAGGAAGGGGTCGGGTCGGATTCCGGCTCGCTGTGCCAGCGTGGCGATCACTCGGAGCGAGTCTTCGTCGGCGGGCGTCAGCTCGATGCAGCGGTCCAGCAAGTGGAGGTGCCCAGCCTTGCTGCGAGTCGTTACGGC
>CAYSWE010000394.1:4520-5113 GCA_964434515.1 uncultured Phycisphaerales bacterium
TGGACGTCAGGGTTCCTTGCGTATCCAGCACCGGTCGCCCGGCAAGCCAGGTCGGAAACTCGCGGCGGCGCGTGTCGGCGATGGGCCGCAGCGGAACTCCGAGTTCGGCAAGGCGCGTGTGAGTGGCTGCGCACTCGAGCGTGACCCCCGTCAGGAGGACCTCGGAGCCGCGAGCGGCCAGGCTGCAGAGCCAGGTGAGCGTCGCCGGCGAGAGCGGGCCGTGACACGGTGCCAGAATGAGTCGTGGCACCGGCAGATCCGGGCGGTCCTGGAAGCGGACTCCGGGGCTTGTGCAGGCCGCGCGCATCAGCAGAAGGAACGCGGCGACGACCGCGTCGAACGGCTGCGCGTTGTCTTCCTGTGGATCGAGTCTGGCGACAGCGACCGCTTCGGGAATGGGTTCGCCGAGTTCGGTCGGTAGGGTCGCCAAGAAATGGGAGTGTTGGCTGAGCGCGGGCTCGAACTTCGCCGGGTCCCCGGTCCAAGCCGTGGCATCGACGAGCGTCGCTGCGACACCCGCGACGGCGGACGCACGAAGCGCCAGGGTGATGCGGGCCGGGTCGTCGTCGACGATGCGCACCATCCCGGGCTTG
>CAYSWE010000395.1:0-5111 GCA_964434515.1 uncultured Phycisphaerales bacterium
CGGAGCTGCGGACGCCGGACCACCGATCGCGTCGAGGTCTTTGGCTCGCCTGAGCGCATCCACGGCGCGTTTGTGTACCACGTGTTTGTGCGGGGTGTTCGACATCAGGCTCCGTTGCCGAGCCCGGGGCTGTTCCAAAGCCTACATCCCGGCTCCGAACTCGATTGGAAGCACGAACCGGCGAACCTGGCCAATCCGCGAGCGATTCGCCTAGCGATCCGCCGGAAGGGACTCGGTTACCTCCCAGACTTGTTGCTGCAAGACGTCCACGCAGCCCTCGAGTCGGGCGGCGAACTCCGAGTGAGCGTCGAGCGCGTCAACCTACCGCCGGAACCGATCCAGCATCGGCTCCTGGTCCGGGTGGAGCTTTGGAGCACCGTGGACGGATTCAAGCCGTTCACCGCGGAGCCGTTTCAGCCGCTCGCGAGCGATGCGTCAAGCCCGATCGTTCGGACGCTCGACGTGGCGTGAGAGTGCGGAGCGTTCGAATGAACGACCATCGCCGGCCTTCGCAAGCGTGACGGCATCGCGCCATCCGATGCGAGCCACTCCCCACGACACGCTTCGCGACATGCGAAATCGTAGTGCCAGTCCGGCAGGTTCAGCTCCGCCAGAAGCTGCGAGCCCCGCGAAGCCTGCTGCGCGTCGCGTGCGGACACCGGTAAGATGGTTTGGGCTGGCGCGGCCGGGACGCACGAAACGAATGAAAAGACCCAGTCGCGACGGATGCAGTCAGCACATGGGGAGACTGGGCAAACAAGGACGTCAGCAACGCGGCTTCGGGGGTGTCTGCCGCGAATCCATGGGTAGGATATCGAAGTCGATCGCCGAACTCTTGCAACACACCACGAAGGATGCCATGGACGGCCGTTTAGCTCTTGGCTGCGAGCCCGCTGAGCACGATGTCACTTCTTGCCTACTATAAGCGTACTCAGATCTTAGGCGCCGCGTGCTTTCTGATGCTCGTAGGGCTGGCTGTCGCCGTTCTTCTTTCGAACAAGGATCTGCCCGGCTCGAAGGATCCATCCGACCGACTTGTGGTTGCCAGCAAGAGGGCTGCGGTCGCCCAGGAGCCAGCTCCGATTGCCAGCGGAACGGGAGAGAGGCGCATACGGAAGGTAGCGACCGACTTCACATTTGAGTATGAAGTCGGTGGTCGCCACATGAGCCTGCTGGGCAACCCTCGAGTCAGCTACGATGCTGAGATCGGGGCTCGACGCGTGCACGGCGTTTGTGGGTCGCGCAAGCGGCTCTCTTTGGTTGGGCTGACCGGGGACTCGGTCCTTTTCTCCTCTCAATGGGCAGCTAGTGTGCGCATTGACCTCCGAGGTGTGTCGAAATCGGAACCTGTTTGCGTCCGGTTTACCGCCACTCAGGGGCTCGAGATACGGGCGCTCGGATTGGAACGTCCGCGAGACATGCGTCTATCGATCAGCTGTCCCTTGTCTAAGCGGTCGTTCGGGTCGAATGAGGTCCGCATCCCGGCCGCCGATCTGAAGCCGGATGTTTCGTATTTCTTTCCCGCTATGGCGGCGGACAACCCCTACTCGTTGTTCCTGCGCTACATGAGTGCGACGCGTGAACATGTCGTATGGCAGGGCTCATGTCGAGCTGTGGAAGGAAAGGTTGTCGATGTCCGGGTTGGTCCTTCGCCCGGACGGATGAGGACCCTGACTTTCCAGTTGTCAAGGGAGGTTTCGCACGCCGCGCTGGCGGCCGGCCTTCGACTCGGCGTCAGTTACTCCGTGGATGGGGTGGTGTCCGGGTTCGACATTCAGCCGAAGAGTCGAGCCTTTCGTCTGGCTCTGCAAGTCGATTCAGTCGTGAGGTTTTCTATTGAGCATGAGTCCGCGGGTGCGCCGGTCCAGCTGTCCTTTCTTGGGTTGACATCGATCCCTGCGTCGACTTCCGGTGTGGTGGTGCTGCGGCCAAATGTTCCCCTGGTCGTGCTGTCTGCACGATCGATGCCCAAGGTCCGGTTTTGCGCATCACTGGAATCGCCATTGGCCGCGTCGGACTACCAACGACTGCACGTGTTTCTTCGTAGCGCCTGGGAGGATGCGAAACTCGTCCGGATCAAGATTGCTGGGGAGGATGCTTTCGCTAGCGCCAAGAGAGAGTTTGCGCGGATTGCGAACGACGTATACGCCATTCCTCGGTCTGGTCGCCCGATGGCGCGCGTTCGGGTCGTTCCGCGTGTTTCTGACTTGGCGCTCGAGGTCGGGTTGGCAGCGAAGATTGCAGCCCGGGATTCTGAATCCTGGGGTTCGGTTCTGTACCTAAGGAAGCGCCGATCGTTCTATGAATCCGGGGCTATCGATAGCGGTGAGTACGGCATCGCATGGTTCAGGTCGGGAACTCGGATGACAGAATGGTCGCGCGTGACTGTCCCGGCACGGATGCGTCCTTTCGTCGTCCACCTAGATAGGCCTCGGCTGGAGTACTGGCATGGGCGCGTTGCCGGATGGTCGGACGTGCACGCTAGATTGCCTGCCGCAGTCACACTCAATGGCCTGACTGTGCCGATGAATGAGTCTGGCGAGTTCCGTTTGCGATCCACTGCGTTTGGAGTGCGCACCGGGAGTCCATGCGCTCTGACCGGAAACGGTGGCGCGGAACTGTCGTGCACTGCGTCAGTCGATGCGGAGCGGCGGGAAATCGTAGTCACGGTTGCTTCGCACGGAGTTGCGCGAGCCGTCTTGGAAGGCGCGATCGCAGCCACGCGAATCAGCGTCTGGGTCTTGTCCCGCTCTAAGCAACGGATCGAGGTTGCCATGCCGCTCATTCCGTTGGGGTATCCGGCGAGAGTCATGGGGCATCAAGTCGCTAGCTTACGAGGGCTCGGGGAAGAAGTTGTTTTTGTCGCTACCCAGCGAGGCGGCCCTGGAGGCTGGCGCGTCCTTGGAAGCACTGTGGCGATCGCCGGAGGGAGGCCCGGAAGACTCGTGCTTCGTGGACGGTGGGTGGCGATTTTCCATCCCGCAGGCGCGACGGTCCGCGGTGACTTGTACGCCGTCATTCGAGGGCGTTCTATCTGGATTCATGTCCTCGAGGGCACGCATGCAAGAGTTTGGATTCCACACGGTGTCCACGAGTTGGTCGCAGTATCGGGCACCAAGCGCGTCGGTGCGTTTCTGCGAGACGAGGAAAGCTCATGCAGGATTGGACGTTGATGCTGCGTTCGAAGGCGATTCGTGCACACGTCCGGTTCGGACTGCATGCAGGGCTTCGCACGTGCGATGATGTGCGCGCATGAGCACGCAGCAGGAAGCCCCCGTCATCATCGTTGGCACCGGTCGGCTCGCGCATGGCCTGGTGGGGCGGCTCGGTGCTTCGGTGCAGGGCGTGCTTGGCCGGAATGAACGCGCTCTGCGGGCGCTTTGCGTTGCGCGCGCGTCGCGTGCGGACATCGGTTTGGCTGCGGTGGTCTTTGTGGCCGTGTCGGACGATGCGATTGCTTTGGTCACGCGGGGGTTGGCGGGCAAGGCGCGGGCGGGACAGCTTTGGGTGCACGGTGCGGGTGCCCTCGGGCTCGACGCGTTGGCGGGCCTGCCGGCGGGCTGTTTGCGCGCGGTGGTGCATCCGCTCGTGAGCCTGAGTGGTGCGGAAGCGGAACTCGCGCGAGCGCTCCTCGTGTGCTCCGGCGACGATGCCGCTGCGACGCTTGCGTTTGCGCGACGCATCAGCGATCGGGCGGTGTTCGTCGAGCAGCTCGATCGTGTTCGCTACCATGCTGCGGCCGCCTTGCTCGCCAACGGAACGACTGCGTTGTTTGACGTCGGCCTAACGCTGCTGCGCGAGGCCAGCGCGGGGTGCCTCGATCGGGACGCCGCGCTCGCGCTCATGCGCAGCGCGTTGGCGCCACTTGAGCGACTCGATCCGGCCGCGGCGCTGACCGGGCCGGTGCGGCGCGGCGATGCTGGTGTGGTCGCCGCGCACCAAGAGAGCCTCAGCGCTGTCGGCGTTACGCCGCGCAGGGTCTATGATGCGCTCATGTTGCCTGCCCTCGAACTCGCCTGCGCTGCGGGCCTCGACGAACAGCGCGCCGCGGCGATCCGAGCGTTGCTCGAAGCCTCGGTGCCGAGGCGCGCTCCGTGAGTCGCATCGTCGTCAGCTTGCTGCCGTCGCGCGTCGACGAGGGCTTGGCTCAGATCCGCCGGGCCCAACGCGCCGGCGCCGAGCTCGTCGAGCTGCGCCTCGATGCGTTCCGCGATCCCGCTGCGGTCGCTAGCTTGGTCGAGGGTTCGAGCGCGCCGGTGCTGGCGTCGTGTCGGGTTCCCCAAGACGGCGGCTCGTTCGATGGGGGAGGCGATCTACGCCGACGCCTGCTGCTGGCTGCGGCCAATGCTGGTGCCGAATGGATTGATCTCGAGCACTGGGAGACCTTGTGCCTGCCGGCCGGGCTGCGCACACGGGTGTTGCGCTCGTACCACCGGCTCGAGAGCGCGCCGCGCGACCTCGTCTCGATCGTCGAGCGCATGGCGCGCGGCGGGGCGGACGCTCTCAAGGTGACGGTCATGGGGTACGATGCGGCCGATCTCGAGATCGTCAACGAACTCTACGCGCGCCGGTTTCCCGTGCCGCTGGTCGCCTTCCTCGCCGGTCAGCCGGCGGCAGCCTCGCGCGCGCTGGCGCTTCTGCAGGGGGCGCCGTTTCTTTACTGTTCGCCCGGCCCGGGGCACGCGGTTGCACCCGGCCAGCCGGATCTGTTCGAAGCCCGGGAGGTCTACCGCGCGCCGCAGCTCGGGCAGGACTCGTGCTTCTGGGGGCTGTGCGGTTCGCCGGTCGCGCACTCGCTCGGCGTGCGGTTGCACAACGGCTTGGGGCGCTACCTGCGCGAGGTTCCGATCTACCTGCCGTTTGACACCAAGCAGCCCGAGCGACTGCTGCGCACGCTGCGCACGTTCGGGCCGCGCTTCTTGGGTCTGTCGGTGACGGCACCGGTCAAACAGCAGGTCGTGCCGCTGATGGACGAGCTTGGACCGGAGGCGCGCGCTACCGGCGCGGTCAACACGATCGTCCATAAGGACGGCCGGCTGCGCGGCGAGAACTCCGACGTCTATGGCGTAACGCATGCGCTGCGCGCCGCCTTGCCGCGCGGTGCGAAGCGG
>CAYSWE010000396.1:0-5104 GCA_964434515.1 uncultured Phycisphaerales bacterium
CGGCGCAGCCAAGCGTGATTCTTCCCTCCGGGCATACATCGGTCATCTCCGTGATCACGAGGCCTGCGCCGCCGATCGCGCGGCTGCCGAGGTGCACCAGGTGCCAGTCGTTGGGTGTGCCATCGCGCGCGGAATACTGGCACATCGGCGACACCACGACGCGGTTGGCGAGCTCGACGCTACGCAGGCGCAATGGCGTGAACATCGGCACGCGCGGCGCGTCCGGGCCCGCCTGCGCGTGCGTCTCGTTCCAGCGCTGCATGACGCGATCCACAAAGCTCGGATCGCGCATGCGCAAGTTGTCGAACGTGATCTGCTTCGACCTCGACATGAGGTTGAACTGGAACGTGACGGGGTCCTGGCCCATGTAGCGGCTCGAGTTCTCGAACCACTCGAGGCTCGTTTGGGCAGCCTTCTGGATCTTGAGCACGTCGACGAAGCGCGCTTCCTGATAGGCCGCCAGAACGCCAGGCACGTCGTCTCGCCCGTGTTCAGCGAAGGCTTCGACGAGCGCGATTGCGTCCTCCATCGCCAGCTTGGTGCCCGACCCGATCGAGAAGTGTGCGGTGTGGGCGGCGTCGCCGATGAGGCAGATTTTGCCATGGCTCCAGGTTTCGCAGCGGACCGTTGGAAACGTGCGCCACATGGATCGGTTGGTCAGGATGCGATGGCCGGCAAGTTCGTCGGCGAAGAGTTCCGCGCACCAGGCGGCCGACTCTTCCTCGCTGGCCTGATCGAGCCCGGCACGTCGCCAGACCTCCTCATGGCACTCGACGATCCACGTGCCGAGCCCTTGTTCGAACGGATAGGCGTGCACTTGAAAAACACCGTGCTCGGTCTCCTTGAAGATGAACGTGAACGCCTCGAGCTGCTTGTCGGTGCCAAACCAGGCAAACTTGCATCGCCGCCAATCGACCGACGGCCGAAACGCAGTCGCGTACTTCTCGCGCACCCAGGAGTTGACCCCATCGGCCGCCAGAATGAGGTCGGCATCGGCGAACGCCGTAAAGTCGTTGACCTCGTGCTCGAAGTGCATGCGCACGCCGAGCTCCGCGCACCGCGCCTGCAGCAGCAACAACAGCTTCTTGCGCGACAGGCCGCAGAAGCCGTGCCCGGTCGAGCGCACGCAAGTGCCCCGGAAGTAGGTTTCGATGTCTTGCCAGTAGATGAAGTTCTCGCGGATCCGCCCCAGACTCTCTGGATCCGCGGCTTCGATCCGGCCAAGAGTCTCGTCCGAAAACACAACGCCCCAGCCGAACGTATCGTCCGGCCGATTCCGTTCGAACAAATCGATGCTCGTGTCGGGGAACGCCTTCTTCATCAGGATCGAGAAGAACAGCCCTGCTGGACCGCCACCAAGAACGGAGATGCTCATGCCCATGCCAGGATGATAGAAGAAACGTGTCGGAGTCGTTTCTTCTATCAAAATCAGCGAGTGAACTGTGCGATTCCCTCGCGCAGCCGCCGTCGGGCCTCGCCATCGAGGGCGAGATCGACGAACTCCGCCTCACCGGCCTTGCGCAGGCCGAGGGTGACCGAAGCGTCGTCGCCGAGTCGCAAGCGCGCGAGTCCGTCCTTCGAACTCCAGGCCTGGTGTCGGTCGAGCGCGGCGCCGCAGGCTGCGACATCCTCACGTGTGAGTGTCGCCGTGAACGCGTCGACGCGCTGCCCCTCGAAGCGCGTCCACGACAGGACCAGCCGGTGGGCCTCGCGAATGAGCGCCAGGTAGGGAGTGATCGCAACGAAGCGCATCTGCTGGCTATTTGATGAGGCGCAGCGGCGCGGCGTTGCTGGCAAAGTCGAACGCTGCCGAGCCTAGCACCACGTAGGCGTGGCGCAGTGTCGTTCCGACCAGCGCGGTCTGTCCGCTGGGCAGGGTGAACGTAGCGCGCGCCCGTCCCGACGCGTCGAGGCGGCCGATGGACGGCACGATCCACGCGTTGGGATTTCCGATCAGCAGCCCGAAGTAGGCGTCGAACTCCAGCGGCAGAGTCCAGGCCCCAAGCGCGAGACCGCTGCGCGCGGCCTTGGCCGAGCCCGCGATGACATACCATTGGCCGGCGTGGTCGCTGCCGGCCGCGAGCGTCATGGTCTGCTTGCTGGCGGCCGCGACCGAGAGCGATGCGGGCGTGGCGACCAGGGGCACGGTGGCCTCGACGTTGTCAAATGCGGCCGCGTCGTCTCGGGAACCGAGGCCAACGAGCCCGTTCGCGAACGCAGCGTCGCGCGCCGTTGCGACGACAGCGCCGTCGCGGCCCATGAGGAGTTGGCTGCCGTTGCGCACGAAGAACACGCGGTGGAACCGATTGTCGGCCAGCGTCGCGGTCGAGGCGCGGGCGAGCAGGGTGCGAGCCCCAGCCCGAACTCGATAGATGCCGGCGGTCTGTTGGTTCGTGCCGAACGACGCCGCATAGTAGTTGCGGTCGTCCTGGAAGCCGATCACCAACGCGAAGTCCGCGTCAGCGTTCGTGCTGAGATTCGCCGACGAACGTGCCAGCGCCGACAGGGCGACGTCCGAGAACCGGCGTCCCTGGAAGACCGTGTGCTCGCCGAGAAGCGCGCCGGTCGGGGCCGGAAACGCGGCGACTGTGAGCGCGTAGCGCTGCTCGGGTCCGTCGGGCACGACCAGCCAGCGCGCCGGGTCCCGCTCGCTCCATGAGCGCCGGTCGCCGAGGGCTGCGATCGGCGAGAAGCGCGTCGGTTTCGCCCGCCTGCGGAGCGCGAGCTGCGCCACGTGAAGATCGGCGGGGACGAGTCCCGGTACGCGTTCGTACCACCTTCTGCGGGTCGTTTGCTCGGCGCCAGCGAACCGGCCAATGACATTGGATTCGACGTCGAGCCATCCCGGCACGACGATGTTGTTTGGCATGTTCCAAAACGTCTCGCGCGCCGCCGTGTAGGGCCCCGCGCAACTCGAACCGCCGGTTGTCGGACGTGCCCGACTGCGCAGGTTCGTGAACACGTTTTCGAATGGCCCGTCGCGGTGGTGATCCATCTCCAACTCGAGCCGGCCGCTGCCCTGCGAGAACACGCAGCCGTTCGCGTGGTGTTGCACCGATAGCGCGTGCACGCGGTCGCAGTCAACGCGGAACTCAGTCACCAGCACATCGGCGCAGCGGGCGAGTTGGACGCCGTAGTGACCGGCCCGGCCCGTGAAGCGAACCTTGCGCACCTCGCAGTTCTTGATGCGCGTGCGCAGCAGGATGGCGCTGTCGGTGTTGGTGATCGTTACGTCGCGGATCCAGCTGTCGACGACACCGTTCGCGAAGTAGATCGCATTGAAGCCGTGCTCCTTGAGGTGACCGGCATAGGACGTGGAGTCGAAGCGGATGCGTAGTTTTTCGATGCCGAACTCGCGCACATACGGTGCCTGGAGCAACCGCGGAGTCCACGCCGTGCGTACGTCGGTCCGGAGCGGCTGGGTCAGTGTGACGAGTCCCGGACGGACGGAAGCGATGCGCACTGGCCACGACAAATGCGTGGTCCGTTGCCACGAGCACGTGCCACGGTTCTTGAAGCCCGCGTGCAGGTGTCGGCCGAGCGATGGCGTCCGGTCGAGCAAGATGAGTTCGATCAAGTTGCCCGGCGCCAGCCCGGCCGTCGTATCCACCGTCAGCGTCGTGTCTCCGCGCAGCGCGTCCATCGTGATCTGTGCGCGTGGTGTCGTCTTGCCGGTCGGTTCGACCCAGAGGAGGCCGCCGCTCCACGACCAATTCCGGTTCTTGCCGCGGAGGGTTTCGAGACTCTTGGTGAAGCGCAGCACGGTCTTGTCCTGACCGTCGCCGCGCAAGACCAAGTTGCCGGTCTGGACGCGCAGCACATCCGAGAGCACGTAGGTGCCCGCGGGGATCGACAGAGCTCCACCGCGGGTCGCGTTGATGGCCCGCTGGAACGCTGTTGTGTCGTCGGTCCGGTTGTCACCCTTGGCGCCAAAGCTCTTCACGTTGGCGACGACGGCGACGTTGGGGATCGGGCGATCGCCTTGGGCATAGCCCGCGAAGGAGACGTCGGGCAATCTCCCGCGAGGATCGAAGCTCTCGCCGCTCTTGCCGAACAGACGCGACGTGGTCTGCGCATGCGCCGTGCTCAGCGCGACCAAGGCGAGATACGTGAGAGCGGAGCGAACGCGTGCTGGGCCTGCGGATGCCATGCGATGCAGTCTAGCGTGGATGCGCCACCATGGCTTGACAGTCTGGCGCACGAGTTCGACACTAAGGGCAGGATTCCGATACCCACACTCACCGAGTACTCTGTCATGCGCATGCGACGATCCCTGCCCCTGTTTGCTACGCTCGCCCTGGCTGCTACCGCGGCCTCGCAGGCCAACCTCATCAAGAACGGCGACTTCACGGGCGGCAAGACCACTGGCTGGGCGATCTCCGGCCACTCCGATGGTGGAGCCGTCATTGCGCCGTCCGACGTGAACGGCCTCGGGACGAACCTCGCGTTCAGTTGTCGTCCTGGCGGCAAGCAGCAAAGCTCTCGCCCGTATCCCCCCTTCGTCATCGAGCAGGATGTCTTGCTCCTGCGCGGAGTTCCGCATGAGTTCACGGCCGACATCGCCGTTTCCCGGAGTGTGGCGGTGCCCAACGCCGACGCGGGGACCTTCTCCGTGTTTGCCGACGGTGTTCGGATTGCACGCATCGCGATGGGTAACTACCGCGCCGGAACGGTCAAGCGCGACCGATTGTGTGTGCGCTTCCTGCCAAAGTCCGTGGGGCGCAAGAAGCTGCGCATCGAGTTCCACCGCAACTTCTGGGCGAACGGCAACACGCCGACGAGTTGGATCGACAACATCTCGCTGCGGCGCTCGGCACAAACGGTCTTCTGCATTCGCGGTGATCGCAAGCTAGGCGGTTCCGTGGTGTTCGAGACATCGGGCTCCGCGAACGCGTTCTTCTTGACGTTTCTTTCGCCGAAGGGGCTTCCAGCTCCGGTTCCCGTCCCGGGGATCGGCGGGTCCCTCGAGATCGATCCGGCCGTCCTGTTCGTGTTCTGGAGCGGCAAGCTCGATGCGTCTGGCAAGGCGAAGCTGCGGCTTACCATTCCGGTCCTGACCGGGCTGCATGCGGTCCCGCTTTGGTTCCAGCCGTTCGAGGTGAGT
>CAYSWE010000397.1:0-5104 GCA_964434515.1 uncultured Phycisphaerales bacterium
GAGATCAAGGAAACTCGCCGACTCGGTCCGAAGCGCTGGCTTCACTTGATCCGCGCGACGGATCGACTGCTGCTCATCGCAGAATCGGAGCAGGGCGTCTTGATGCTGTCCGATCTGACGCCGAAGGACGCCGAGCCGGGCCTCGCCGCGCTCGATCCCGAGCCCCTGCGCGAACCCGACGAGGATGGCGCGGTTCCCCGGGACATGGTGATCCGACCGGCTTCGCGGCGCGCCCGGCGAAACACGGCCAGGCTCGGCAACTTCCGCGAACTCCTGAACCGCCTGGGCTGACCGTGCGCACGATCCTTCTGATCTTCGCCGCGCTGGTGCTGGCGCTTGGCGCACGAGCCCAAAGCGGCAGCTTCCAGGTCCCACCGATGCCCAGGATGCCGGCACTCGGACCACCACAGGCGCCCGCGCGCCCGTCGCTCGGCTCGCCGACCGTGTCGGGCGGCGCGCCCGGGATCTCGGTGAATCTCGATGTCGGCAAAGGCAAGAAGAAGCTGTCGTCGACCGTCGAGATCGCGCTCTTCATCACCCTGCTGACGTTGGCGCCGGCGATCATCCTTAGCATGACGTCCTTCACGAGGATCATCATCGTACTGTCGTTCATGAAGCGAGCGATGTCGGTCCAAGAACTCCCGCCGGCGCTCATCGTCACCGGATTTGCGTTCTTTCTGACCCTGTTCGTAATGAAGCCGGTTCTGACCGAGCTCAACGACAAGGCGCTCCAGCCCTATACCCAGGACAAGCTCACGATGCCCGAGGCTGGCGCCGTCGCCGAGCGCATCATGTCCCGCTTCCTCGCCAAGCAGACGCGCGAAGCGGACCTAGCGCTGATGTACGAGATCGCCAAACAGCCCCCGCCGGGCTCGATCGAGGACGTCCCATTCCATCTGCTCGTCCCGGCGTTCGTGCTCTCCGAGGTCAAGACCGCGTTCCAGATGGGCTTCGTGCTGTTCTTACCTTTCCTGGTGATCGATCTCGTGATCTCCAGCGTGCTGATATCCATGGGAATGTTCACGCTCCCTCCCATTGTGATATCGACACCCTTCAAGGTTCTGCTGTTCATCCTCGTCGACGGCTGGAACCTCGTGATCCAGTCCGCCGTGCAGAGCTTCTACGCATAGGTACATCGACTATGGACCAAGCGATGGCCATCGACCTCGCCCGTGAGACCTTGCTCATAGCCATCAAGATTGTCGCACCAGCGCTCCTCGTTGGTATGGCAGTCGGCATTCTCATCAGCCTGTTCCAAGCCGTAACGAGCTTGCAGGAACAAACGCTGACCCTCGTCCCCAAGATGCTGGCAGTGACCGTGACGCTGATGTTGCTGATGCCCTGGATCCTCACGACATTACGCGACTTCGCGACGCGTCTGTTTGACAGCCTGACGATGATCGCCGGCCTAGGCGTTTGAGGCATGGCATGACCTTCGATCTCGCAATCGCATTCATGCCGGCGTACATACTCACGCTCGCCCGCGTGAGCGCGATGATCGTCGCAATGATGTTCCTCGGCACGAGTGGCGACTCGCGCTGGGCGCGTCTGGTTTTGGCACTATTCCTCGCCGGGCTGTTGTTCCTACGCGCGCCCCAGATCATCGCGATTCACAACGTAAGCCAGCTCGTCGTGCTCACGATACGCGAAGCGATCCTTGGCTTGGCCATAGGCTTCGCCTTCCAAACGATCTTCACGATCTTGCGGCTCGCCGGTGCTCTGCTCGGTCACGAGATGGGCTTTACGATGGCGCAGGTCGTGGATCCGAACACGGGGATCTCATCGCCGGTCGTCGGCCGCTTCTTCGAAACCATGGCGATGCTCTTCCTGCTCGCGGTGAACGGCCACCATGCGGTGTTCCGCCTGCTTGCCGAGAGCTTCGAAACGATCCCAGTCGGACGGCCGTGGAGCATCGAGGGGGTTTATCGAGGTCTTCTCAGGCTGACCGGCGACGGCATGCAGATCGGCGTGAGCCTGGCCAGCCCGATCTATGCCGCGCTGATCCTGCTGACCGTCGTGCTCGTCGTTCTTGCCCGGGCCGTTCCGCAGATCCATTTGATGGAGTTCGGATACGGGATCCGCATTCTGCTGGCGTTGTTCGGGATGGCCGTCTTCCTCAACTATGCCGCCCCCCACATCTCGCGCGTCTTCGCCCTGCTGTTCGGCCAGGTACGCGATCTCATCGGACTCGCCGGCGCGTGACCGATGGGCATCTTCGACGACAACGACGACAAGACTGAGGCAGCGACGCCAAAGAAGCTCGCGGACTCGCGTTCCAAGGGCAACGTCGCGATGTCGCAAGAACTCAGCATGGCGTCACTCCTGATCGGCGCCGTACTCACGCTCGAACTCACCGGCCCTTGGATCCTCAGTGCGCTGCAACGTGGCCTCGAGCACGGCTTGCGCGTCCGGCGACCGACCGAATCTGGTGTCGGTTGGGCTGTCCAGGAGTTTCGGTCGGCGGCGTTGCGGGTCGCACCGACGCTCGTGCCGTTCATGGTAGGCCTCTTGGTCTTCGGACTAGCGGTCGGGTTTGCCCAGGCCGGCATCAAGTTCACCTGGGTCAAGCTGGCTCCCGACATCAACCGGCTCAATCCGGCCGCAGGACTGAAGAAGCTCGTCTCGTTGCGCGGCCCGATGCGCGCCGGGCTGGCAGTGCTCAAGCTCGTCCTGCTGGGGACGATCCTGTGGTGGCAACTAGGCAAGGACCTCAATCTTCTTCTCTCGCTGCCGGAGCTGCCATTCGCAATCGCCGCACCGCGGGTCGGCAAACTCCTGCTGCAGATTCTTTGGTGGATCGCCGTGCCGATCGCCGCGCTGGCGATCCTCGACCTGCTCTACCAGCGCTGGCAGCACGCGCGCGACCAGCGCATGTCCAAGCAAGAGATCAAGGACGAGACCAAGCAGACCGAAGGGGATCCAGAGATCAAGGCCCGGATCAAACGCGCTCAGCGCGAACTGGCCAAGCGCCGGATGATGGCCGAAGTTCCGCTCGCCGACGTGATCGTCACCAACCCGACGCACTTCGCGGTCGCGCTCAAGTACGACCGGGGCAGGATGACGGCGCCCGCCGTAACGGCCAAGGGCACCGACCGCGTAGCCCTGCGCATCCGCGAACTCGCACGCGAAAACGGCGTACCGGTCATGGAGGATCCTCCGCTGGCGCGAGCGCTGCACCGTGGCGTTCGGCTCGGCGACGAGATTCCGCCGAAGTTCTACCAGGCCGTGGCCACGGTGCTCTCGCACGTCATGCGCATGAAGCGCGAGAGCGCCTGACGTGGCCTCAATCGCACAGCCGACTGGGGTGTTGGCCGGCAAACAGAACGCGAACGTCGCGCTGACCGTCGGACTCTTGGGTCTGATGCTCGTGCTCGTGGTCCCGTTGCCGACCTTCGTGCTCGACCTGCTCATCACCTGCAACGTTACGATCAGCCTGCTGATCTTCATGGCGACGATCGGCGTCAGCCGGCCACTCGACTTCAGCACGTTCCCGAGTGTCATCCTCTTCACGGCGCTGCTGCGTCTTTCACTCAACGTGGCCTCGACGCGGCTGATTCTGCTGCAGGGTGACGCCGGTGCGGTGGTCCGCGCCTTCGGCGAAGTCGTCGTCGGCGGAAGCTATGTCGTTGGCATCGTGATCTTCTTGATCCTCATCGTGATCCAGTTCGTTGTCATCACGAAGGGCCAAAACCGTATTGCCGAAGTGGCCGCGCGCTTCACGTTGGACGCGATGCCCGGCAAGCAGATGGCGATCGACGCCGACCTGAATGCCGGAGTCCTGAGCAACGAACAGGCCAAGGTTCGCCGCGAGGAACTGGCGCGCGAGAGCGAGTTTTACGGGGCGATGGATGGTGCCGGCAAGTTCATCCGCGGCGACGCCCTCGCTGGACTCATCATCACCGCCATCAACATCGTCGGAGGCATCCTGATCGGCACGTTGCAGCGCAAGCTCGATGTTGCACAGGCGATGCAGACGTACACGATCCTCACGGTCGGCGACGGCCTGATCTCGCAGATTCCAGGACTACTGGTATCGATCGGCTCGGGTGTGCTCGTGACCAAGGCCGCATCGTCACGGGATCTAGGCGGCGAGATCTTTGGGCAGATCACTGGCCGGCCGAGTGGAATGCGCATTGGCGGAACCGCGTTGTGCCTGCTCGGGCTGGTTCCGGGACTGCCAACGCTGCCGTTCGTCCTGTTCGGCGGCGGCCTGTTTCTGCTGGCAGCCAAGGGCGCCCGCGCCGCCAATGCAGTCGCCAAGGCGGACGACGCCGAGACCGAGGTCGAGCTCGACGAAGAGGGCCAAATCCGAGAGCTGCTCCAGGTCGACCGACTTGGCATCGAGATCGGCTACCGGCTGATTTCGATCGTCGACCCCGGCAAGCACGGCGGCCTGCTTGAGCACATCGCCGCGCTTCGCCGGCAATTCGCCGGTTCGCTCGGCATCGTCATTCCGCCGGTGCGTGTCAAGGACAACGTGCAGCTCGAACCGAACAGCTATCGCGTTCTGCTCATGAGCCAGGAGATTGCTAGCGGCGAGATCCGGGCGGGCCAATACCTGGCGATCGACCCGGTCGGATCCGCGCCACCCATCGATGGGCTCGAGACGACCGAACCAGCCTTTGGCCTGCCGGCCCGTTGGATCTCGGAGAGCCAAAAGGAAGAGGCTGAGATCCAGGGCTACACGGTGATTGACGCGCCTTCGGTGCTGATCACCCACTTGACCGAGGCGCTCAAGCGGATCGCACACGAACTCTTGTCGCGCGAAGACGTGCAAGCCTTGCTCGACAACACCAAGAAGACCGCACCAACGGTCGTGCAGGACCTCATTCCCGGAACGCTCACAACGGCACAGGTGCAGCGCGTGCTCGCAACGCTGCTCAAAGAACAAGTACCGATCCGGAACATGCCGCTCGTGCTCGAAGAACTCGGAATCGCCGCGAGCGAAACCAAGGACCCACGACAGCTGGCGGAAGCGGTTCGCCTTCGCCTCGCACGGGCAATCGTCGAGCCATGGCTCGCGCCAGACGGCTCGCTGACGGTCGCGACGGTCGATAGTGCTCTCGAGCAACAGCTCCATGCAGCGTTGACAGGCGCAAACGGC
>CAYSWE010000398.1:0-5090 GCA_964434515.1 uncultured Phycisphaerales bacterium
GGATCTGTTGATCTCCGGGACGCCTACGTTGGTGAGCGTCGGGATGGCGCCGGGGCCGCCACGGCCACTCAGTCGCATGACCAGGCCGTCCGTCGCCTTGCGTCCGGTCGTCGAGGTCAGCGTGCTTGCCCACAGGCGCGCGGTGTTGCAGCCAGAGGCGTTGCGGCACATGTCTTCAAAGTGCGACCTGGACGTCGTGCTGCGGTTCAGCCACTCGGTCAGCAGGTTTGGCTTCGTCCGGTTGGGGACCCAAACGAACGGGCGACGGAACTTCATGCAGATGTCGAACTTCTTCGGGTTCGTGTTGCCGCCGGCATGCTGCGGTAGGTTGACGTTGCCGAGGAACACCGTGACCGGCGCGCCGCCGGCGTAGTTCGACGCAAAGGTCGTCGAGAAGCTCGCGAGTGTCTGCTTGGTGTAGCCAAGCTTGAGCTCGAGACGCTGCACCTGGGCTGGACCACCGAAGCGCTCATCGAGACGCAGGCACAGCTCGGTGAAGACGTTGGTGCGACCCACTTCCGAGCCGAGGAACATCTGCTGGTAGCGCATCTGCCGGCGTGCGTGCGGGAACGTGTTGGCCAGGTCGGCCATCTTGGTTGCGAACGCCTTCGGAAGGATCACGCTGCCCGGGAGGATGCCCGAGCCTGGGCAACCCTTGCCGAACAGGACGTACTGACCAGGCTTCCGGTTGCTGGCCGAGACGTCGTGGTTGCTGGCCCAGCCGAACGGCTGGCTTCTGGAGCCCGAGCCGAGCGACACGAGCGTGACCTCGACGAAGTAGGTGCCCGACGTCGCTGCGGTGAAGCGCACGAACTCTTCCGTGTTGAGCCGCGTCAGCGACGAAGCAACCGTGAGTCCGCCCTTCTTGACGCGGAGGTCGAGGTTCGACCACGAGGTCGAGGCCGCGTTCATCCGGTTCCACACGATCGCAAACTGGCACTTCTGACCAGCGCGCAGACTCATCTGGCCGACCCAGGCACGGGTCGCGCCGAGCGTGCTGCGGCCGTGCTTCTTGGCTCCGGTCGAGATGACCAGCGCCGCGTCATTCTTGAGGTAGCCACAGCCGGGGCCGGTGCTGACCATGTTGGCGCCGGTGCCCGGGCTCGCGAACGTGCTGGCGAGCATGACCGCGCGGGTCTCGTCCACCTTGAGGGCGCGGTTGTTGCCACGGATCTGGCCGACGGCGCCACAAGCCTGCGGAGAGGCCATCGACGTGCCGGAGGCGATCCAGTCGACGTTCTCGTTGTTGCGCTGTGCCATGCGCGTGCGCACGCCGTTGGCGCAGAAGTTCGGGAAGATGCGTCCGCCCTGGATGCCGCGCGAGGAAAAGCTCGCGATGGTCTTGGTGTTGGCGTTGGTCGCGCCGACCGACAGGCCGTTGATGTTGGCTAGGCTGCTGCTGACGCTGGATCCGCTATTGCCGGCGGCCGTGCAGTTGAGCACGTCGGCGCGCAGTGCGAGGTTGTCCATCGCCTGCTGCGCGACCGACAGCGGGTTGGAGCTGCCGCTGTAGGACAGATTCGTCACCACGATCTTGCAACGGGCTGCGTCCCCCGCGACGGCGTTGTAGGCTGCAGCTTCGGTCGCGAGCGTCGTGCCGCCGTTCGTCGCGTTGGCGATCGAGTAACCGGCGATCGCCGCGAAGTTGGAGTGGCCGTGGTCAGCGGTCGGCGTGTTCCACTTCCAGCCGGCGGCGATGCTTGTGACGCCGGTGCCGTGGCCGTGCACGTCGTCGAACGGCTGCGTGCCGATCTTACGCTGGACGCAGAGTCGGTTCCGCGTCGTGCTGCCAGCCAGGGAGTAGATCGTGTGCGGGCGACCCTTCGTGCCGCACTTCACGTCATGTCCGGTATCGATGATCGCGACGGCGATGCCGCGCGCTTGCAGCGCATCGGCGTTGTGGTTGTTCGCGTTTGTTGCGGTCTTGATCTGCGGCATGGCCAGCTGATCGGGCTGCATGAACCGGACGTTCGGCATACCTGCGACGATCGCGACGTCCTTCTTGTTGATCTCGACTGCGATCGCGTTGACGATCCAGTACTGATACAGGACGCGACCACCGAGCTTCTCGATCGTCTCGACGAACTGCGCCTGGTGCGCCTTCATCTTGGACTCGATGTCGGCGACGATCGCGTCCACCTTGTTGGCGTCACGATTGCCGAGCATCTCTGCCTGGTAGGCGTCGAGATTGAACGGGCGCGACTTGAAGTGAACGATCCAGCGCTCGGTCCCGGGACGTTGGCCTGGCAGGGCCTTGCCGGAGAACACTGGCTTATCGGTGTCGGCGGAGGTCGCCGGGTATCCGCCTTGTGCGAGAACCGCGCTGCAAGTCAGCGCGATCCCTAGGGCGGAAGCGAGGGGCTTCTGCATGACGTAACTCCCCTTGTTTGTGAGGAGGGGAGAGGGAGAAAAAGAAAACGTTCCAAGCCGACGGCGAGCGGGTGAGCGAGGTTGCACACCGGTCCCGTCGTCAGAGGTAGGACCGTACGAGTGACTCGTTCGCACGTGTGGGTTCCGTAGATCGCTAAGAACTCGTGCGATTCCGCCCGTGAGGCAGACATGGTCTCCACCGTGCGGTGATGCGGATAGTTCACGGGCTTTGGAGCGGCCGATGTTTTTTTCCTGCCGCCGACGTTCATGGTGCCCGACCCGTCTCAGCGTCCGCCGCGGTCTTGGAAGAGCGCCCAACTCCTGCGCGGCAGATCGATCTTGGGGACCGTCAGGCCGTTCGCGCGCTCCGACTTGGCCGGGTAGGTGTCGTCGCCCGCGAGGTCGAGAAACAGCCCGACGGACGATGTCTGGCTGTTCTGCGGCGCGATGAAACGAACCTTGTCGTAGTCCTTCCGGATGTCGCACCAGCCGAGCCCCTGCGTTCCCGCGAACTCGTAGGAGTCTGTGCCAGCGAGATCGAAGAAGAACGCGTTGCTGCGGATCATCGAGCAGCCGAACGCGATCTTCTTGGCCTTGTAGATGTCGTTCCCGTTTCGGTCGAGGAACAACGCGTTGACGAAGTCCCAGCCGAACCCCAGCGCGGCTCCGGCAGTTGCGAACAGTGCGTGCGTGTCTTGGCCTGCCTCGTCGACGATCGCGCCCATCGCAAAGTGTGCGCCGGAGGCCTGGGTGAAGTAGCAGGACTCGTAGCGATCGTCGCCGCCACCGTCCCAGACGAATCCCATTCCGAACCAGTAGCCCGTTCCCAGCGACCAGTTTCCCGAGTGGTAGCGGTCGTTGCCGCTTGCGTCGAGCAGCATGCCCAGTCCGCCGGCGTAGCTGTGGCCGTCACTGCCGTCGCCGCGTCTGCCGGCGCCGACGCCTTGGACGTTGTTGGCGGTGATGGCGTGGGCGCTGTGGTAGTCGCCGCGGCCCGCCTTGCGCGCGTCGGCCTCGGCATCATAGACATCATCGCCGGCAGAGTCGCCAAGCACGCCGACTCCGCCGATGCAGCCAAAGCCTTGGCCTTCAGCCAGAATCCGATAGTGATCCGCGCCTTCAGCGTCTAAGCACAGGCCGATGCCGAGAAAGCCGGCGCCCTGCGCCGAGTCCCGCGCCTCGTAGCGGTCCTTGCCGCGCCAATCGACCAGCATGCCGATCCCGAGCTGGCCCATGCCTTGTCCGGGCGCTTGACTCGTGTAGCTGTCGTCGCCGCCGGCGTCGAGTAGCAGGCCAACCCCCAAGACGCCGGCGCCTTGAGTCCGACAGAGCGCATCGTCGTTGGTGTATTGATCGTTGCCGTCGAGGTCGAGCGCCAGGGATAGATACTGGTCTTGCGTGTTGCTTCCAGCTCGGCCATCCCACTGGTCGTTGCCACCGAGGTCGATGATGAGCCACGGCCGTGCATCGTGGTGATGGTCCTCGCTCGTTCCCGCGACGTGAATCGTGCCGAACGGGCCTTCCCAGCGCAGGTCGATCGTGTCGCGCGTTGCCGCCGGAGTCTGTTGCAGCGCCACACGCAGCTCCCACTCGGCGCGCTCGAGCGCTTCGCAAGCCTTCATTGCACCGTAGGCGAGCGAGCGGAAGTCGAGGTTGTCCCAGCAGTCTTCGATCTCTGGGTAGTAGACTTGGCCGTCGCCCTGCGTTTGCCCAAGGTCGCGCAGTGCGTGAATCTTGTGGCGCAGCTCGGCGGGGACATTGCGCAACGCGCGGCGGATCCACGTGCGAGCGTCGAGCTGGTTGAGGATGAGTCGCGCCAGGGGCTTTCGCAGCGCGGTGGGAAAGCCTTCGACGGCTCGCGCAAGCTCGCGCTCGGGATGTGGAAACTCCGCTGCGGCCCCAAACGTCGTGAGCTTGGTCGGCCGACCACCGGCCCGTTCGAGCGCCTCGAGCGCATGCAGGAGCGGCGACTCCTTCGCGAGGGGCGGATCCAGGTTGACGCTGTAGGTCCGGAACCCAGAGATGCGCGGATCGACGCCGAGCCAGTAGAGCAGCTTGCGCAGCCGTCCTGCCGGATGCTTCTTGCGCTCGGCGGGCGCGGCATTGCGCAGGTACGCGCGCAGCGCTGCGGCCTTGCCACGGATGTAGCTGGGCATTGCTAGCGGGGCGGCGAACAGTGATTCAAACTGCGGCAGGAGAAACGGGAGTTCTTTTGCCCGTGGAAAGCCGGCCCACCACGCCTTGGGGCGATAGCCGAGCTCGTCGGCAGTCAGGCCCAGCGTCTTGAGTGCGGCGCTCACCGCGGCCGCGAGCTGCGTCGGGCTCTTGGGTGTGGCGTTGCCTTTGGTTTGGCTGTGGATGCCCGGCGCGAGGAACAACAGGCTCAGGGCCAGCGGCGGTGCGGTGTGGTTCATAGTTTCTTACGTCTTCGGTCGACTTGTCCGCCGGCAACGCGCGCTGTTCCGGCGGGAGGTGCAGGTCTAAGGGCCCGCGCGAGAATCGCACCTCATTTTCCACCGGCGTCACCCCAACGGTCCGGGCGCACGAGCCCGCTCCTCCTTGCTCGGATCGCCCCGGGCCGGGCCGCCGGAGGTCGGTTGCACGACCGATCCGCTCCGCTAGGGTCGAGCAATGCGCGCGAAGGATCGTTCTGCACAGGGGGCCACAGTCGCAAGCCGGCGACGCCGCGTGTTTCACGTGGGTCCATTGCGCCTGTGGCT
>CAYSWE010000399.1:0-5087 GCA_964434515.1 uncultured Phycisphaerales bacterium
CCGTGAAGAGCTGCCCGTGGGCCAACCCCCTAGCGGCAGAACCAACCGGGTGGATCACATCGAACTGCCCGCCGTCGCTCAACGTGTCGACACCGCGCAGCAGCAGCGCACGGGCCTTTCGTGCTACGGGATCGAACCAAACAACCGGCAGCAATGCACCGCGCTCGCCGAGCGGAGCCGCCACGCCGACACCGTGCCTGGCCCACAAGACGCGCCCAACACAATGCAGGCCCGCCATCACCGCCGCGCCGCGTCGCAGGCCCGGAGCACGAACGAGACAGCGCCGGAAGCCGAGCTGGCCTGGCGACCTCCAGACGATCGACAGTCGCCGCCGTCGTTCGGCCGGGAGGTCGCGCGGACGGGACGACCGGGAGTCCCGGTCCGGCTGCTCTGCGCCGAGAATCGCCACGCGTACGAGTCCACGCGCATCAAAACGCGGCACGACGAAACGCTCGAGCACAAACGCGCGCTCCCGATAACCGATGCTCTCGATCAGGCCCAAGACCAGCCCCGGAGGTAGATCGGGATGCAGCAGCGGACTCGCCGCGACGCGCGCCAGGTACGGCGCCAGGTTCGAGCTCCAGGTATCGAGCTGGCGTGGTACCGCGAGCGCGACCCGCAGCGGAAAGTCCGCGCCACGCGCGGCCGGCTCCACGAGCATGCGCAGCACTGGCGCGTCGGGATTCCGCGTCGACTTGCCGATCGCCACGAATCGGCGCACACCGCGCGCGTCTCCGCGGCCCGGACGAAAGGACACGAGCTCAACGGCGAGCAACCCCGAGGCGCGATCGAGTTCAGGCGCAACGAAGCCCACGAGATCCTCACCGTAAACCACAGGCTTGCCACTCCACTCGCGCAGCTCGGCCTGGCTCGCCCGGCGATCCAGCACGAGGCGGTCCGCCATGTGCCCGGGGCCGTGTCCCCGGACTCGCAGCACCGGGACCTGCAATGCGGCACGACGCCCGGCAGCCACCTCGGCTTCAAGCGCGGCGAACAGAGCCCGGATGCTGGCCGCATCGCGCGGATCCTCGGCGATTGCCTCGCGGGCTGCGGCAATCCCACCCAACATCGCTTGTGGTCGAAACACCAACGCGAAACCGTACTCCACCCAGTCCAGGAGCCGCGGCTCAGAACGCGGCCAGAGAATTGCAGGCGTGCTCAACCCAAGCGCCAACAAGAGCAAGATCGCCGCGGCCCGTCGCTCGCTCATCGCGATCATGGCACGGACCGGGCTTCTAGTGGTGGGATTCGGACAGTTGCGGCCCTATCCGGGAGTCATCGGGCGTCGCTGGCAAGCGCTGACGTTTCGCTGCGCCTGCGTGACGCTGGAACATGAAAGCGGCGTCCGAGTGCCGCGGACAGAGACGAGGATCGCTGATTCCTGCCACTAGATTCCGTGGATGCTGCTGTATAGGAATGGGGAAAGCTTATCCAACTGTGCCAACACGAGGCCCGTGCCCCGCGCAACGCACGTCAACGGATCGTCGGCGATGCGCACCTCGAGATCGAGTTCTTCCTGCAGGACTTGGTCTAGGCCTGTCAGTAAGGCACCACCACCGGCAAGCGTGCAGCCGCTCTTGGTGAGGTCGGCCGAAAGCTCCGGGGGCGTGCGCTCGAGCACGGCTTGAATCCCGCTGATGATCACGCGCAGGGGATCCTGCATGGCCGCCCGGATCTCATCGGAACTGACGAGCGCCCGGCGCGGACGACCGCTCATGAAGTCGCGCCCGCTGACCTCGAGGGTGTATTCCTGATCGAGTTCGCGCGCCGAACCGATCGTCTGCTTGATGTCCTCGGCCATCAGTGGACCAATCAGCAAGTTGTATTTCTCGCGGATGTGCTTGGCAATCGCATCATCAAAGTTGTCGCCGGCGACCCTGAGGCACTGAGCCTCGACTACGCCGGCCAGAGAGAGCACCGCGATCTCGGTCGTGCCACCGCCGATGTCGACGATCATGGTTCCCTCAGGATCCGTAACGTTGAGTCCAGCGCCAAGCCCAGCGGCAATCGGTTCCTCGACGAGATAAACCTCTCGCGCACCGGCACGTTCCGCCGAATCGATGAACGCTCGGCGCTGCACTTCCGTCGTCCCGTACGGAATCGCAATCACGAGTCGCGGTTTCACGAACCGCTTCCGGCCATGGAGCGACAAGATAAAGTAGCGCAGCATCGCCTCGGTGATCTCGAAGTCGGCGATCACCCCCTCCTTGAGCGGACGGATGACCTCGATGTTGCCCGGCGCACGCCCTTGCATGCGATAGGCCTCGCGCCCAACGGCACGACCGCCGAGGATGACTTCGCTCGTACCAGCCTTGACGGCCACGACCGACGGCTCGTTCATCACGACGCCGCCGTCTTCGATATAGACGAGGGTATTCGCGGTCCCCAGATCGATCCCCATGTCGATCGAAAACCGCCCGGTAACCCACTCGATGACCTTCAAGATCCCCTTCCTTCGCGCGTCGCCGAAGCGCGGCGTTTCCCCCTCCCACCCTCGACATCCGGAACCGGACGCCGCCAACCGCAGCTGGGCAGGATACGCAGCCGCGGGTCGGGCTCAAACCCTTTTGTGGCGCGGCCTGGCGGCTGGCCGTAACTCGTTTGTGGGTGACACACCCGAGACGTAAAAAGGCCGCTTCCCCTGCAGCTTCGAACGAAGCCTAGGGGAAGCGGCCTTTTCTCTCTCCAGTGCCCTACGGTCTCGCTGAGGAAAGTGCAGCGCAGCAAGCGCCGACGAGCCCCAGTCGAGAGTGGGAAGTGATTCTTGCGCGGCCCCTACAGCAAGGCTCTAAGCAAGCGGCCTAAGCAAGCGGTCCCGCGCCGTAGTGGCTTGCGAGCAGGGACATGACCAGGGCGACTGCCCCGACCAAGCACAGAGTCGTTGTCAGAATGATGCCGAAGTCGATGCCGAGCTCCGGACCGCCCGCGTCGTCGAGGATCTCGACCGGCGCGTCATCGCGAGGTGTCTTCTTGCGTGCCATGATCGTGCTCCTTCCGCCTAGCGCAGGCGCGTAGTGGCCTTGTCCTGCTTCTGAATCGTCGTGCCGGGGACCGCGTTGACGATGCGGCCGTAGCCCATATTGTCGCTCACGTTGGTCAAGACGATCTCACCCTTGTAGGTGGTGCCGTCATGCACTGCGAGCTTCCAGCCAACCTTCGCTCCAGCCTGGTTCTCGCCCAGAGTGATCGCGACCGTCTTGAGGCTGGGGTCGACGTCCATGATGGTACCTTCGACGGCGGGCAGAGCGCCACCGGCAACCAGGTCCATGACTCCGGGAGCCTTCTCCTTGATCACCGCCAGCGTCAGGCGGGCCTTGCGCAGATCGCTTGCCTTCTCGGCGACTTCGGCGGCCAGCGCCTGCTCGCGGGCAGCGCTCTTCTTGAGGCTGGCCTCGGCAAGGCGAAGCTTATCGATGGCATCGTCGCGAGCGCCAATCGCGTCCCGCGCGGCCTTCTCAGCAGCCAAGCGCTTCTCTGTCAGATCGTTCAAGCTCGTGTTTTGCTTCTCGAGTGTCGACGACACCGTCGACATGCTGGCATCAATCGAACTCAGCTTGGTCTGCAGATCGTTGACCTGGCCCTGCAGAGTGGTGTTGCGCTCTTCTGCGGCGGTGAGTTGGGTGTTCTTGTTGCCAATCTCCTGCACCTTGACCGACAGGTCATTCTTGGTGCTCTCCAAGCCGGATTCGGCGGCGGCGAGTTTGCCGTTCAACTCCTTCTCCAGAGAGGCCTTGGCACTTTTCTCCTGTGTGTAGAGAGTGCGATAGTGATCGTGGTTCTTCAGATAGAACGCGGCGAATGCCAGGAAGCAAACAGCCAACACGAGGTTGATAACGATGAATACGCGACCGATCGGACTCATCTTGGAAAGGTCTCCTTGGACATAGCGGAAAGAGGGGCGAGCACAGGCTCGGGGGCAAGAACGCTTTTACGTAAGGTATTGGCGAAACGGGGCTTGGCCCTGCGAGGATGCGAAGGCTCGGCGAAGCATACCCTCCACGCGCGGTAGAGGACTTCGAAAAGATCACTCAGAGAAAAACTTAGCAGCCGCGGACCGAATGCCCGGCCAACAGCTCGTCGCAGAAAGGAAGGGGCGTCCTTTCTCTATGCGAGCAAGGATCTTACCTTCTTCCTCCGGCCGGTCAAGGCAGCGACGGACAGGGTCGGGAATCGGCAAACCAGGGCTTACCACAACGATTCTACCGCCTGCGGTCGGCCGCGGTCGAGTTGGCAAGGGTTTTCGTCGCAGCGAATAGCCCGAGGACGATGCCGACCAGGAGCCAAGGCATCCCCCGGCCCCATCGCATCGCCGGTCTACTGCCGAGCACAGGCCCCACGTCGACCTCCAAGACCTGAGGCTTGCCGCCCGGTTCGAGGCATCGCCCCACTCGGCCGTCCGCACCGATCGCGGCAGTCCAGCCCGTCGTCGTCGACCGTAGCACCGGTCGACCGGTCTCGAGCGCCCGGAACACGCTCATCGCCAGCATCTGATCGAGCTCGGCACCGCCGCGATACCAGGCTTCGTTGGAAAGCACACACAGAAATCCCGCGCCCGCCTGGCAAAAATCGGCAGCGATCTCCGGGAAGCCAGCCTCGAAGCAAATCATCACACCGAACGCCGCGCCGCCCGGCAAGCGCGGCAATGGGTGCTCACGACCGACCCTGAGGTGCGGAACGAAGGGATAATGCTCGCGCAACCAATCGAGAAAGCTCTGAAACATCGCCTTGGAGAGCACATACGGCAGGATCGGCACGGCCTCGCCGCCCGGCACGAGAATCTGCTTCTCGCGGCGACCGAGCTCCCGGCCGCGTCCATCACACACGAACGCGGCGTTCCAGTAGCGCTCGGGAGACGGGGCCGTGGCAGGCGGGTAGAGCGACGTGCCGAAGACGAACGGCGTCCGGCCATCGGAAAGGTAGCGAGCGACGATCGGCAGGCCCTCGCGCTCCTTCCCTTCCCGAACCGGAACGCCGGCCGCGCCTTCCGGCCAAACCCAAAGATCATACGGACCACGGCCCACCCGCATGGATCGCTGATGCTCGAGGAAGCCGAAGGGACCCTGTGGGCGCACGCCTTCGTCATCGCG
>CAYSWE010000400.1:0-1283 GCA_964434515.1 uncultured Phycisphaerales bacterium
ACGCTGGAGCACGCCGGAGTCGCGGCCACTACCCACCCGCTTCTAGTGGGACGAACTCGATCGGCACGTGGATTCGCTCGCTGATGCTTTGCGCGACTGGGCAGGTGCGCGCCGCGTTTTCGAGCTTGGTGCGGTCGGCCTCGTTGATCCCGTTCGGTAGACCAATCCGCACGCGCAGCGTGTCGATCCTGCGCAGCGGGTCGGCACACATCTCTTTTTCGATACGAACGGTCGCTCCCTCCAGGGCGATCGCGTGGTTGCGCGCGACGATGCCCATGATCGTGACCATGCAGGAGCCGAGCGCGGTGGCAACCAGATCGGTCGGCGAAAAGCTCTCGCCCTTTCCTTGGTTGTCTCTCGGCGCGTCGGTGACGAGCTGGGTTGCCGATGGGCCATGCACCGCGCTCGTGCGGAGCTGGCCCTCGTAGACGATCGAAATCGTGACCATAGTGATACCTGCCTGACAGTTCTTGTCTCAACGCCACGAGCTCAACGGCCGAGCGCGAGGATGCACTTCCACTGATGCGGCTCGACCGGCTGCACCGAAAGGCGCATGCCGCGGCGCAGCAGCGGCATGTCGGCGAGCTGTGCCACGTCGCGCAGCTCGGTCAGCGACACAGGGCGGGTGAACCGCTCGGCCAACTGAATGTCGACCACGAACCACCGTGGCGCGTCGGGATCGGACTTGGGGTCGTAGTACTTCGCACTCGGGTCGAACTGGGTCGGATCGGGATAGCCCGCGCGCACAACCTTGCAGGTCCCGACCGCGGCCGGCACCTTGCAGCTCGAGTGATAGAACAGCACGCCGTCGCCGACCTGAATCTCATCCCGCAGCAGATTGCGCGCCTGATAGTTGCGCACTCCATCCCACAGAGTCTTCTTCCCAGGAGCCGCCGCGAGGTCCTCGATCGAGAACGCCCCGGGCTCCGACTTGAACAGCCAATAACGTTTCCGACTCATGCGCGCAGGACGACTTGATGCTCGCCACGCTCGACGCAGCGACCTACAGGGACCGCGCACGGAGTGCCCCGGCGCTCGAGGTCGGCGACGAGCGAGTCGACCCGGCCCTCCGGAACGGCGATCAGCAGGCCGCCCGAGGTTTCGGCGTCGAGACTCAGCTTCGCCCGTGCTTCGGGCACGCCCGCTTGGATCTCGAGCCGGGTACCGAGAAACTCGCGCGTTCGACTGCAGCCGCCGGAGAGGACCCCGCGCTCGATGAGTTCGAGCGCGCTGCCAAACGCTGGCAACTTGGCGGCCTCGATCTCGATGGTGACGCCACTGGC
>CAYSWE010000400.1:1293-5059 GCA_964434515.1 uncultured Phycisphaerales bacterium
ATGCCGAAACCGGTAATGTCCGTGGCGCACTCGGCGTCGTGCGCCACCGCCGCCTCGGCGGCTGCACGGTTGAGCGTGGCCATCAACTCCATCGCGCCGCGGGCGAGGTCGTCGCCCACCTTGCCCTGCTTGATGCCGGTCGCCACCGCGCCCATACCGAGCGGTTTGGTCAACACGAGCACGTCGCCGACTTTGGCTCCCGCGTTGGTCAACACCCGCTTCGGATCGATCGTGCCGGTGACGGCCAGGCCGTACTTGATCTCGGAATCGGTGACCGTGTGGCCGCCGGCCAACACGCCGCCAGCCTCATCGATCTTTTCCTGACCGCCCTTCATGATCTCGCCGAGCAGCTCCGGCGGCAGCTTGGCCGGCCACCCGACGATGGACAGGCACGAGTGCACCTTGCCGCCCATCGCGAAGACGTCGGACAGCGCGTTGGCGGCTGCGATCCGCCCGTAGTAGGCCGGGTCATCGACGATTGGCGGGAAGAAGTCGACGGTCTGCACAAGCGCAAGGTCGTCCTGCAGCATCACCACACCGGCATCGTCCAGCGTGGATGGACCGACCAGCAGTTTGGATGAGGGTTTCTTGCCGAGCACGTGGAGGGCCTTCACGAGGTCCTCGGGAGACATCTTTGCCGCTCAGCCAGCGGCCGACGAAAAGCTCGTCAATCGTTCGTTCTTCTTCCAGAACGCCATCCATCCTCCTGTGGTCCTGCGGGGTCGATGCCCGCGAAAACTTGTTCGATCTCGAGCTCCTCGCCCGGGGCGATGGAACGGAGATCCAAGAGCAAGCGTGCATCCTCGATGCGTGGAAACACGGCCGGTGCGGCGAGGCGCAACCGGCGAGCGAGTTGCTCGAGGCCCCATACGCTGGAAGCACCGCTGCGCTCCGAGAGTGCCACCGAGAAACTGTCGAGCGCCCGCGCCGGGCTTGCACCCGAACCAAGAAAGGCATGGCTCGGGACACTCGCCACCGCGTAGCCGAGCGCGGTTGCGTGCGGCGCCAACGCCTCGCGCAACGCGTCGGCACGCGCCTCGAGTTGGTCTTGTGGCGTCCAAATGGCGCGTAGGATCGGAATCTCGCGCTTGGGCTCACCGAAACGGTAAACCAGCAGCGTCGCCTCGAGCGCGGCGAGGCCGATCTTGGACATGCGCAACGCGCGATACAGCGGATGCCGCGAGACACGCTCGATGCAGTCGCGCTTGCCAACCAGGATGCCGGCTTGGTACGACCCGAACAGCTTGTCCCCCGAGAAGCAGATCAGGTCGGCGCCGGCGCGGACGCTCGTGAGCACGCTCGGTTCGCGCGCATCATGCGGCAGGCGCTCGTCGAGCATCAGTCCGGAACCCAGGTCCTCGACCACCGGGACGCCATGCCGAGCGCCGATGGCAACGAGCTCGGGCAAGGCCACCTCCTCGGTGAAGCCTTCGATGCGGTAGTTGCTCGGGTGCACCTTGAGCAGACAGCGGGTCTCGGTCCCGATCGCAGCCTCGTAATCCTGCGGTTTGGTTCGATTGGTCGCCCCGACCTCGACCAGGCGGCAGCCAGCTTGGTTCATCACCGCCGGCATGCGAAAGCCTCCGCCGATCTCGACCAACTCGCCACGTGAGAGGATCGCGTCCCCACCGCGGGCCATCGCATCCAGCGCGAGCAGCGTCGCACCAGCGTTGTTGTTGACGACCATGGCCGCTTCGGCGCCAGTCAGCGCGCAGAGGTGCTCCGCGATGCGTGTCTCGCGTCGACCTCGCAACCCGGTCTCCGGCAGGACCTCGACGTAGCCTTGACCGGCGACGCGCCGGATCGCGTCGATGGCGACGTCCGGCAGCGGTGCCCGGCCAAGCCCCGTGTGCAAGAGAATCCCCGTGGCGTTGATGACTCGCCGGTGAAACGGGCGGCCCAGGTCCGCGCGCAGGACGCCGAGTTCGGCCTCGAGCGCTGCATCCCCGAGGGCAGCGTCCCCACCGTCGGGGGGCGGCCAGTTCGATTGCATGCGCTGCCGAAGGCGCCCCACGAGAATCCGCGCCGCCTCACGCGCAAGTGCGGGCGCAACGTCCCCCTGCAAGCGCATGAGTTTGTCGATTGCTGGGATTAGCCGGAAAGGCGAAGGCTCGGTCGTCATGAGCACGGCTAGGATACACTGCCAGTCGTCCCTACGAACCACATCAACTGACCACGCCTTGGCCGAGTTCCGAGTCCTTCCCACGCCGCCAGCCGACGAGGTCGTGCCATTTGCACGAGCGCTGGCGATCTCGCCCGTGCTCGGGCGTGTTCTGTGGCATCGCGGGATCCGCGACATCGAGCAAGGCCGGCGCTGGCTGGCGCCCGGCGTAGACGAGATCTCGGACCCCTACCTGTTCGTCGACATGGAGCGCGCTGTCACGCGCGTCCGCCGTGCGGTCCGAAGGCGCGAGCGTATCCTGATCCACGGCGACTACGACGTCGACGGCCTCACCGGAACGGTGCTCTTGCTCGCGTTCCTCAAGCTCGTCGGTGCCGAGGTCGACTGGTTCGTGCCATCGCGCGAAGACGGCTATTCGTTCTCCGAAGCGTCGATCGGCAAGGTTCGCGAGGGCGGCTACAAGGTCTGCATTTCGGTCGACAATGGGACGGCAGCGATCGAGGAAGTCCGACGGATCCAAGAACTCGGCTGCGACGTGATCATCACCGATCATCACCACACGGGGCCCGAGATCGCACCGGCATTCGCCACCCTCAACCCGCGCCTGGCCAACTCGGGGTATCCATTCGAATATCTTGCCGGGTGCGCCGTCGCCTTTAAGCTGGCATGGGCGATTGCGCAGTCCTACTCGCCGCATCGCATCGTCTCTGACGAACTGCGCACCTTCTTGATCGATGCCGCGAGCCTGGTGGCGCTCGGTTCGGTTGCGGACGTCGTCCCGCTCGTCGCCGAGAACCGCGCCCTCGTCCGGATCGGCCTCAAGGCGCTACTACAGTCGCGACAACCCGGCATTCGCGCGCTCATTGACATCCTCGGTCGACCGAGTTCGACGCTGTTCGCTGAGGACATCTCGTTCCGTATTGGCCCGCGCATCAATGCTGCGGGACGCATGGGTAAGGCGGAACTCGCGGTCCAGCTGTTGTGCTCCACGTCGTATGGCAAGGCGCGCGCCCTAGCCCAGCAGCTCGAAGAGCTCAACAAGCAGAGGCAGGCCATCGAAGCGATCATCGTCGAGCAAGCGTTCGCCCAGATCGATCAAGATCCACGGACCAACGATCGCCGTGTCTTGGTTGCCACCGGCGAAGACTGGCACCTCGGCGTCGTCGGCATCGTCGCTGCGCGCGTCTCCGACCGCTACCGGCGTCCATCCGTGGTTCTGTCCGTGCAATCGGGACGCGCTCGTGGCTCTGGCCGGAGCTACGCAGGCATCGACCTCAAGAGCATCCTCGACCGTGCCAGCGCGCCACTCACGCGCTACGGCGGCCACGCCGCGGCGGTGGGGCTCGAACTCGATGCCAACCGACTTCCGGAATTCGATGCGCTGCTCGAGCAAGCAGCGGCCCACCTACCGCCACTGGCCGAACCTGTCCTGATCGCCGACACGAGCGCCTCGCTGTCCCACTGGACCACGGCGGAGCTCAAGCGACTCGCCGAGTTTCGCCCATATGGGCAGGGAAATCGCCCACCCTGGTTCGCCGCGGAAGGCGTGCGCATCGGCGCGGGCCTGCGTCGCGTCGGCCGCGGCGAGCGCGGCCTTGCATTCACGGCAATCCAGGACGGCTGCGCGATCCGCGCGCTCGCGCC
>CAYSWE010000401.1:0-5054 GCA_964434515.1 uncultured Phycisphaerales bacterium
CACCCAGCCGGTCAAACTGGCGAATCTATCCAATCCGAGCATTAGCGCCCCCCTTGTCCTTGCACCCTGCGTGCCGGCGTCCTTCTTGCCGGCGTTTCCTGGTCCCTTTCGACCATCACGATCGCGCGGTCGGCCCGCGCACGATTCTGAGCCAGCCGCATCTGATGCTGGAGCACCTCGACAACCGGAGGTGCCGCAAACTTGCCGCCGTAGAACTTGCGAACGTCGCGCTTGCGCAGGACTGCCAGACAGATCCAGCGCGGCCGATCGGCCGGCGCGAACGCGATGAAGCTCGCCGTGTTGATCCGCTCGCCCCTGCGCGCAAGGAACGAAGTGCCGGTTTTGCCGGCGATCACCCCATCCACGCCAGGACCACTCACGCGACGAGCCGTCCCCTTCTCGTCGGTCACAACGCGCGCGAGCGTCTTGCGCATCCATTGCACGGTGTGTTCGCTGATGATTCTCGGCCCGGGTCCCGCGGTCGGCAGCGCGTACGCCACGCCCGCAGCATCCCGAATCGAGCGCACGAGGTGGAGCCGAAGGAGTCGCCCCGTGGCGACAGCGGCGAACGCGCTGAGGAATGTCAGCGGGTAGATGTTCAGCTGGTAGCCAAAGCTCAGCGACGGGCCGGTGTAGACCGGGTAGTCCTTCGGCCCGTAGGCGCTTGGATTGCGGAGTCTGCGCAGCGGAACGTTGCCTGGCATCGGCACGACACGGCCATGGCTGCGAGTCATAGCGAGCGGCAGACCCAAGCGCGGTGGATCGCCGAGCCGAAAACGTTCCAGCAGTTGAAGGTGCAGACGGCGTCCGCCAAGTAGACCGACCCGCACCGCGCCGATGTTGCTCGACTCGATCAGGAGCCGATCCAACCGAGCATCGCCAACGTAGTGATCGTCGGTGATGCGACGCCCGGGTGCCAACCGCCAAATGCGTTCGCCGGGCCGGCCGCGGCAAGCGATCTCTTGATCTGGCCGCACCACGCCGGCGTCGAGTGCGAGCGAGATGAGCAAAGGCTTGATGACCGACCCCGGCACAAACAGTGCTTGATGGGTGATCGGAAAGTAGGAATCCCCCTTCTTCCGCCGAGACGGATCGAAAGACGGCGAACCGACCAGTGCGAGCAAGTCCCCCGAAGCGAGGTCCGCAAGCGCGAGCATACCCCAGCGTGCACCCGCGGCCGCAACCGCTCGAGCGAGGCTCTCGTGTGCCGCGATCTGCAGCTCCGAGTCCAGCGTCGTTTGCACAGTGGCCAAACCGATGTCGCTCGCGAGTACGAGCTTGTCCTCGAGGTTTGCGTATTGGACGCCACGCCCGTCGCGCTGAATCTGCCAACGCGCGCCCCGACCGGGGTCCAGGACCGGGAGTGCCTCGAGCCCGGTCCGGTTGAGCTCGCCGTTTGCACCTTCGGCAATCATGCCGATGACGTGACCGCCGGCCGCGCCAAGCGGATACACGCGTGCCCACGCCTCCTCGAAGTCGAAGCGAAAACGACACCCGCCGATGCGCTCCTTGCTCAGCTCGCGCAGAGCGCGGAGGATCGCCGCGGAGCGAACCCCGCGTGCCAGACGCCGTTTCCAGTAGTAGCGCCAAACGGAGGGATGCGTGCGTCGACCGGCGCGCGCGCGACGCCGCGCACGCGCAGCTAGATCCACGCGCCGCGCTGGCTCGGGCAATCGAAAGAGCCGTGTTAGCTCAGCACGACGACGACTCCCGATAGGCCCGTGCAGCTCGAACACCGCGATGACACGCTCGGCAAGTTCGTCCGGGAGGTTGCCATCGCCCCAGCACTCGACATGAACGTCATAGGAAAAAACAGAACGCGCAAGCGGTCGGCCATTGCGATCCAACAGACTGCCGCGCGGCCCCGGAATGGTCCGCCGGCGATCGCCGAGCCGCGCCCCGATGGCAGAGCCGCGCGTCGAATCGGCGTGCACCATCACAACACGACAAACGGCAATGACAACCAAGAGCCCCACAAAGACCTGGACGACGGCGAACGTGACCTCGCTCAACCCGCGAAACAGCCCTCGGTCCCGCGTTGCCCGCGCTTCCATACCCACGGGTCAGTTCCGACTCTGAGCCGGCCCCTGGGAGGCGCGGTGGGTCGTATAGGAGGCATAGCGCGCGCGCAGCACCTCGGGGCGTCTTTCGGCGGCGATCTCGCGGACCAGCCGGTCGCGTTCCGCTTCGACGTGCAAGGCCTCTCGATGCACGGCGCAAATCCGCGCCCGGAGCGCGACCGTCCGCACGCGGATGGCTACTACCAGGAGGCAAACCGCGAAACAGAGCAGCAGCGCCAAGATGGCACCGGCCCACCTCACGGAGAGACCTCCTGGCAGACAGCATCGGGATCGGAATCGGCCGCTTTCACAGCCACTCGGAGCTTGGCGCTCCGAGAACGCGGGTTTGCACGGATCTCCTCTCGGCCCGCACGTACGGGCTTCTTGAAGAGCGGCTCCATACGCTCCCGCATAAACGTTTTCACCCGACGATCCTCAAGGCTATGAAACGAAATGACAGCCAACCGCCCCTCGGGTTTGAGGGCCGCAAACGCAGCCTCCAGACCTCGGTCGAGGTTTTCCAGCTCACGGTTGGTTGCAATGCGTAACGCCTGAAAGACGAGAGTCGCCGGATGAATCCGTCGAGCGCGGTAGGCTGGTGGCACCGCCCGGGCCACCAGGTCCGCCAGACCGCCAGTACTAGTCGGCAGCCTGTGTTGTTTCCGCTCGCGAACGATCGCGCTGGCAATGCGCCGTGAATACCGCTCCTCGCCAAATTCATGGAACCAACGCGCAAGCTCCTGCTCCGAAGCCTTCCGGAGCAAGTCGAACGCAGTGGGACCAGTCGTCGGGTCGTAGCGCATATCAAGCGGACCATCTGAGCGAAAGGACAACCCCCTCCCGGGGTCATCGAGTTGGTGAGAACCGACTCCGATATCCATGAGGACGCGATCCACACCGCCCGTATGGATCGCCTCGACAATGGACACCATAGAGTCGAAGTTTGCTTGTCTCAGCTCGACCCTCGCCGCGACCTCGGCAAGACGATCTTGTGCAGGCTCGAGCGTGGATGGATCACGATCGAGACCGATCAACAACCCACCCCTACCAAGCCGCTCAGCAATCGCCAGCGCGTGGCCGCCCATCCCCACCGTCGCGTCGACGACAATGAGGCCCTCAATGAGAGCCAGGGCTTCGACAACCTCTTTTGAAAGAACGGGGATATGGGACCGTGGCCCGGACGGCGATGGTCCCGAAACACTTTCATCCACTGGTGGCGGAATCCGCGCACCCAGGATCGGGAAGCGGGCCAGGAAGACCGGAGGCGCAACGAGCGCCCCCGGCCCCGGGGAGGCTGACATGACGCTTGCACATCACATCGGGCCCTCTTCCCCGCTGAGGATTGCTTCCAGATCCTTGAACCAGTTGGGGCCGACCGCGCCCTTGTAGGCGTCGTAGGTAGCGGGATCCCAAATCTCGATGCGCCGCGCGACGCCCAGGAGCGTGGCACGGTCGGTGATCTTGGCGAGCTTGCGGTGCGCCTCCGAGAGCAGGATGCGCCCCTGCGCGTCGACCCGCACGCGATCGGCCAGCTCGAAGAAGAGGCGCTGGACGGCGCGAAGCTTGGCGTCCCCGATGTCCGACGCACGAAGCCGGCGCTGCAGACGCCGCCATTCCGCTTGGTCGAGTAGCCAGAGACAGCCGTCCAGGCCCGGCGTCAGCCAGAATTGCGTCGCCACCTTCTTGTAGCCGTCCTGCTCGGGCTCGGGCTCGAGGACGTTCTTCGGCAAGAAGAGCCGTCCCTTCGCATCGACCTTCAGTGCTTTCGAACCGCTGACTTCCAAGAGACGCTCCGACGGGGCTGGCGAGCGAACGAGCAGGTCGGCGCAGATGGCCGGAGACGCTTACTGCACTTTGCATTGACTTCACCTGCTCGCTACCACCACTGAGCGCATGGTAGGGGCAGGAGCGGGATCGCGCAAGCAGCCCGCATGGAATTCAAGCGTCATCCATAACTACCGGATGATAAACGGTTTAGGAACACAGAGCCATCCTTCACAGGCTCGAGGCCATGACAAGCCAGACAACAAAGTCCAAGCTAATACGTTGCAAATCCAAGAGTTACGATTGGTACAGGAGCGACACGGGCGTCAGCACGGCCAAACTCCCTTTTCCGAATACCACACGCAGGGGGGACGCCTCGCTAGAATGCGGCACGAATCTCGGAGGAACTTCTCAAATGAACCGACTCATTCTCGCCGCCCTGCTTCTCGCCGCTGGTCCTGTGACTGCCCAACGGACATTCCGCCTGCCGAAGGGGTGGGAACAGAGCGTGGATCGCAACTACGACTTCTTGACGGGCACGGGCTCCCGGTCCTATCCCGCTCGCGTTCAACAGCTCTACGACCCGGCGGAGCTGCCGCTGCCAGTCGTCTCGCTCAAGCAGGTCGCCTTCCGGCGCAACAACTTCTTCGCCAATCGGATGGCCGCCAGCACGACGAAGCTTGATCTCGTCCTCTCCGTGGGGCCGAACACGCCCAGCACCGCGTCAGCGACCTTCGCCTCGAATCACGGCACGAACAAGAAGACAGCCTTCACAGGCACCGTCAACTGGCCAGCAAGCCCGTTCCAAAAGGGCGTGGTCGCACCGCACAACATGGTGGTCAAGTTTGCGCGACCGTTCATCGTGATTCGCGCAGCGGGAAAGAGCGTGGTGCTCGACTGGACGCTCAAGTCGACGTCGCATAGCAGCACACTCCTGCTCGATGGCGCCGGACCCAACCTCGGCAGCCGCACCAACAATGGCAGCCCGCCTTCCAGCTGCCGGTTCAGCAACGGCAAGTTCAACAGCGGCCTGGGCACCTCGTTGGGTGGGCTAACCAATAACGGTGGCACGTGGAGTGTCAGCTACTCCAACCTCCTACCGAACGCGCCGGGGATCATCACGATCAGCAGCTTCGGTATCGCCAACCGCGGCAACTGGCCTCTGCCGATCAAGCGCGCCGGGCTAGGGATGCCAGGGTGCACCTGGCACGTCGGCCTCGAGCTGGCGCT
>CAYSWE010000402.1:0-5040 GCA_964434515.1 uncultured Phycisphaerales bacterium
TGGATGTTCGTTGCCGCTCCGATTTGCATGCCCAGCCGGCGAGCCCGAACCAACTTCTCTATCCGAGAATCGCATTCAGTCGTGCTACGTGGGCGCGGTACTCTGCCTTGGCGTAATCGGACGCGCGGTCGAGCAGCACCTCATAGAGCCGACGGGCGACTGCCGGACGGTGCAGAGCGTCGTGCGCGCGGGCCGCAAGCTCGATCCGATCCACATCCTCATCTTTCGAATCCCATGAGCGGACGCCGGTAGCGCGAGACTCACGCAATATCCGCAACGCATCGGCGGGACGGCCATGCTCAAGCAGTTCCTTGGCCAGGGTCTCCTGTCTCCATGCGGGGAGCCGATGGCGCCGACGCCAGAGGTCCTCGACGAGACGACCGGTTGCGGCGAGCGCGCCGGCGCGGCGCCCAAGTTGGATCGCTCTGAGCAGGAGTTCGGCCGGTGTCGAGTCGCTCTGTCCAAGGATCGGCAGTAGACTGGTGACTAGGGCCGGTCGGGTCTCGACCGCGTCGTGCCACAGAACGGCGTGCAGCACGGCTAAGTCCAGTCTACGCGCGCCGAGACGACGCTCGAGTTCGCTACGCAGAGCATCGTCGGCGACGTTGCTAAAGTCAAGACCTGTAGCGTCCCAGAGGAACGCGAGGCGTCCGGTCTGATCTACAGGACCGTCGTCATACCATCGAGTTGCGACGAGATTCTCAACGTCTCCGATGGTCGTTGTGGTGGTCCCCATCGCCGCGACCAGGGATTCGCAGAACGAACCGACGAGTTTGCCAAACTCTAGGCAACGTTGGTGTGCATACGCGTGAAACGTGAGGACCTCTCCGTTCTTCGTGAGCGCGAAGAGACATCGTCCGAGGACTTCGCCGGCGACGTTCTTGGCGTAGAGCACGCGCTTGTTCACGTCCGCGGCGTTGGCTACCGCGGAGAAGAAGTTGAAGTCGTCGGGCGACAGGCACGTCTGAAAGTGTGCGCCCATCTGCAGGATGTCCCACGGGTCCTCTGCGAAAGCGAGATCGACCCGTCCCAAGTGCGGGTTTTCGTGCTGCTCGGTGTGGATGGCGTCCACCCAAGGGCGCATGTCCAAACCACGGCGGCGCATGCGCCGGAGGAAGCGAGCGTTCGCATCGACTTCACGCAAATCCCATGGCGGCGGATCCAGACGACGACGCAGCAGGCGAAACGCGAGCTTTCGAAACGTTGGATCGAGTTGCAAGACGCCGCGCAGCACGCGCAGTTTGTACTGGTCCTCGAGCCAAGAATCTGGCGGATCGACACGTAGGTACTTGCCGACTACCGGACGCAACGCGCGACGCCCGTTCGCGAGCAAGAGCTCGAGCTGGGCCCGCGTCGTTCGACGGACGAGCTTGTTCTCGAGGTTGGTCATACGGCGTTGTGAAACCTCGACTGGCTTCCCGATCCGCTCATCGAGGGCACGCAAACGTCGCTGCATCCCGACGCGTCGTGGCTCAGGCGCGCTCTCGATTCGTGCGGCGAGGGCTGCGCGTTCCCGGTTGAGCTGCTTCACGTCAGGAAACGTTCGGCCGAGGACTTCATGGGCGATGCGCTCCGCATCCGGAGCGAAGCGTAGAAGCTGCTTCAGATGGCCACGCAGCGCCGGCGGATAGCGGCGGACAAAGGCCGGCAGACGCCCGACGGCTCGCGAGCCTTTCGCAACCGATCCGCGAGTGCCGAGCATGGCAGTTTGCTCCAGGATCTTCGCGACGAGCGGTGAGAGCGCTTGGTCCATGAGTGCCGACAGGAGATTCGGGCGCAGCTCGCTTCGGTCGGCGAGCGCCGCGAGTTGTGCGTCGCTGTCTTCCGACCAAGCGACCGCAACGAGGCGGGGGACGAGCGCGGCAAAGGCCTCCGGATCGCCATCCGAGAGCCGCACAGCAGCCCTGCGGAGATGCGGGCGCAGAGCCGCCAGTTTCTTGATCACTCCTGCATGCTCGACGGCGGCGAAGAGCGCGGCGGTGGAGTCGAGGTCCTGACAGACCTCCAGGAGCCCGCACTGGACTTCCCAGGACCCGAGCCGTCCGCGCAGGGCGGCGCGAGTCAGCAGCGCGAAGAGCATGCGGATGGGGATCGCGGGGCAGAAATACTCCGGCCCAGACCTGGTGTGGCGGAATCCATTGCCAGACGGTCGGATAATCGAGCGCCAGGGCGTGAACCTGCCGCGGCAGCCCGCCGTCTCCGACCAATAGGCGGCGGTCGCGCGTGTGAGATCGCGGATCCGCGGCTGGTTCTCGCCGTCACGGTACAGTTCGTACCAGTACGCGAAGAATCCCACGCGTACGAGCCGACGGGTCTGAACCTCGGGTAGGCTGCGCAGCGCTTGTGCGATCCAGCTGGCGCGGCACCTCCTTCCATCCAAGACCAACAGCCAGCCGTCGAGGCGTTCGAAGATCGTGTCTGCGTGCCAGATCGGCGGTTGCTGCTCTTCCAGTTGCAGCAGCTTTCCATGCAAGCGTCGCAGCTCCCGTGTGCGCGGCGCGATCCTATGGCGTGGACTCGGTTGGCCCGCCTTGGTCGCTTCTCCGCAAACTCGTAGGACGCGACGCCACCAGGACGCCCACTGCCGCTCCAACTCGTGCGGCAGCAGGAGCGACAACAGGGGCAACAGGCTGCGGCGCCCGCTGGCATCGAACTTGACGAGGCTGTTGGTAAGCCAATCCGCGAGTGGTCGTGCGCTGGCCGGCGCAGGTTGGCTCGGGAAACTGGGTCGTTGGTTCGATTCGATGGCTTCGTGCACTGCATTCGAGCAGGTGTCGGTCGTGGGCCCGTGCATCGGCACGGTCGCGCGGCCGGCTAGGCGTTCGACGAGAAAGGCGGCTGCCGAGCCGTGTTCGCGGAGCAGTTCGACCACGTGGACGGCCAGTAGCGGCCCGCGGCCCTCGATCCGTTCTCGGATCGTGTGGGCATTGTGATCGATCGCCGCTTTGAGATTGCGACGCATCGCGTCATCGCTGAGCCAAGCCAGCGCGGTGAACAACTCGGCGGCGGCGTCGGATCGTTCCGCGCGAGCAAGCACCGCCCGCGTTTGCGAATGGCGACCCAAGAGCTCTGCCAGGTCTGGCAATGGTCGACCGTGGTGCACAGTGGCCTTGAGATGCTCGATGCGTCGATCGATGGCCGCCGTCCACGCGTCGCGATCGCCGACGACACGCGGCAACGCGCGCGGGAACTGGCGCACCAGCTTGTTGCGCACCAACACCGTCCGGCGCAGCCGCGGTCGATCGACCACCATGCAATTCGGATCAGCGCGACTGCCAAGTTCGGGAACCGTGACCCAGCGCACGCACCCATCATCTACCCGGTCGATCGGGAAACCGCGCAGCCAGCCAAGGCCCTCCTGCAGTAGTCGGCGCACGCGATGGTCGGCGGTGCTCGGTTTGCGAACGGTCGGTTTGTGGGGGCGCATGGGTCGAGGGTGCTGCGGATTCCAGCGAGAAAAACCAGGGAGTAGGGGATGCGCGCACGGCGAGTCCGTAGACTCAGGGCATGGTACCTCGCATCCCCGAGTTTGGGCCGGCAATCGGTCGCCGCCGCATCGTCGTTCGTATGGACCTTTGCTTGCACTCCTGTTCCACGAGCGTGAAAAGGGCGATGGTCGAAGCATGAGTTCCGGTCCCTCCGTCAGCAAGTCTGGCCTCGTCCTTGGCCTGGTCGCGTTCTTGTTCTGCGCCGGTTTGACGATGTTCTTCGTGGCGCAGTCGGCGAACGCCAGGTTGATCCTGGCCGGGTGCGCACTCGCGGTGCCGGCGATCGCCGTCGCCGTGACCATCGTGCTGCTGGTCAGTTCGGATCAGGAGGAGCAGAGTTCTTCCTGAGGCGAGTCCGACTGTGGATCCCGAGGACCCTCTGCGCTGCGCCATCCTCGACGACTTCCTCGACGAGGCGGCATGGACCGAGCTCTGGACCGAGTTTCAGTTCATGGAGTTGCTCCCAGTGACGCGTGCGCGTGGCGCTTGGAAACTCGCCGACGGCGTGCCGCTGGGCGGGCACGAGATCGTCACGCCGCCGCGTGATGCCGAACTCGTCTCGGATGCGGAGAACCCGCATCGCTATCCCAGCGGCAGCGCGATCGACGCGGTGATTACCGGCCTGTTCGACCGGGCCGACGCCTCGGAAGCGGTGGTGTCGGACGACTGGGAACGGATCAGCGCGCGCGCCTACGTCTATCCGCAGGGCACCGGTCTCTCCTGGCACGTCGACGATTCCGAACTCTACGCCGGGGCATTCATCTACTATGCCCATCCAGATTGGAACGCGCATTGGGGCGGGGAACTCTTGTTGGCCGAGCAGAGGCCCGGCGCAGAAGCGCTGCCGATCATGGCGCATCGCTTCGAGACAGAGGCCTATTCGCAGCACCTGCTCGACCCGGGCCTCGGTCGGTTCGTGATGCCCAAGCCCAATCGCATGGTGCTACTGGCCGGCGCCCCACACATGGTGGCGCGCGTTAGCCCGGCGGCGGGCGATCACGTGCGCGCCAGCGTCGTCGGTTTTTTCTTGCGCTAGCGGGATGCCGCGAATGACGACTATGAGAGCGGGCCGCGGGCAACGGCGAACGTGTTGGTGGTGTCGCGTCGCTTTGGCAGCGCTTGCGCTGGCGACGATCTGCAGCTTCGCCGGGGCGCTGGGGTGGGTTCTCGAGTTGGCGGCGCACTTCCGTGTGCAGTGGGCCTTTACCGCCGCCGGACTCCTCATCGTCTCCGGGGTGGTCCGGGACTGGCGTGCATGCGCTGGGGCAGCTCTCGTGCTCGGCCTGCACGTTGCTGCGATCGTTCCGCTGTATCGCAGTCTTGGCCGGACGCCTACGGAGCCCGGGGCGCGTTTGCGTTTGCTGTTGGCCAACGTGCACAGCAGCAACACGGAGCATCAGGCGTTGCTGAATCTGGTGCGCGTGGAACGGCCGGACCTGGTCCTGCTCGAGGAAGTGACCAGGCCATGGCTCGCGGCGCTCGCTGCGCTGCACATGGTCGTCGAAGCTGGAGACTCCGAGCTTCATCTCCATGTCGACGGTGTTGCCCAGGG
>CAYSWE010000403.1:0-5016 GCA_964434515.1 uncultured Phycisphaerales bacterium
CGTCGGCAAGTTCTTCATGGGCGCCATCTCCGACCGGAGTGACCCACGGAAGTTTATGGCCCTTGGGCTCTTGCTGACGGCGCTTTGCAACTTCCTCTTCGGCGGTGTCGCCAATCTCCACTTGCACATGGCGATTTGGTCGCTCAATGGATTCTTTCAGGGGATGGGGTGGCCGCCGTGCGGGCGATCCATGGGGCATTGGTTCAGCGTCCGAGAGCGGGGCGTGTTTTTCAGTATCTGGAATACATCGCACAACCTCGGCGGCGGCCTCGCCGGAATCTTTGCCGCCTATGTGGCCGGGCAGTACGGATGGCAGGCAGCGTTTTACTTCCCGGGTGCCGCCGCCGCCCTCGGGTCCGCGTATCTCTTTCTCCGGCTGCGCGATACACCACAGTCGGTCGGCCTCCCGCCTGTCGAGGAATACAAGGATGACTATACGGATGCCGAGCGCGAGCATGGCGTGCAGGAGCAAGAACTCGGAACCAAGGAACTCCTGTTCGACTACGTCCTGACCAACAAGTACGTCTGGCTCCTGGCGATAGCCAACTTTTTTGCGTACATCGTTCGCTACGGCATGCTCGATTGGGGGCCGACGTATCTGCGCGAGGTCAAGGGTGCTTCGCTCACCGGCGGCGGCGTGGCGATCCTGCTGATCGAGTTCGGCGGTATTCCGTCGACGATCTTCCTTGGTTGGGTCTCCGATCGGTTTGGCGGTCGACGCGGCATGGTCAGCACGCTTTGCATGGTTCCCATCGTCCTGGCGTTTGCTGCGATTGCCCTCACGCCGGCCGGTTACCTCTGGCTCGACATGAGTATGCTTGCCGTGGTGGGTTGCTTCATCTACCCGGTGATCAATCTGATCACGATCTCCGCCCTGGATCTGACTTCGAAGAAGGCGATCGGGACTGCTGCCGGATTCATTGGGTTGTTCGGTTACATCGGACGGACTGTGCAGGCCAAGGGCTTTGGTTGGATGGTGGACCACTACAAGAGCATCTACTCGCTCGAAACGGCCTGGGTGATCGTGCTCTACACCATCCTGGCGAGTGCGCTCGTGACCATCCTCATCTTGGCCACGATGTGGCGTCTCAAGCCGAAGGCATAGTGCTCGTCGTTCGCCGTAGGTCGTCGAGCAACTCTGCGAGCCGTTCCGTTTGTGGCGCCGTGAGCACTAGCCCGGCCTTGCTACGTCGCCAGATCACATCCTCCACCGTCGTGGCCCACTCGTGCTCGACCAGCCAGCGGACCTCGCGCGCCCACAGGTGTGCGCCGACATGCTCGCCGAGGTCACGCGGTTCTTGGACGCCCCGAAGCAGTCTGTGCGTGCGCGTTCCGTGCCGGCGCGCGAGACGCTTCAGGAGTTCCGGATCCAACCGAGGGAATCGTTCGACGAGGTCGCGGTAAAGGACCGCAAAACTCGCCACGTCTCCGCCGGGCAGGGGGGCGTTCGCTGTCCACGATGGTTGCAGACCCGGCAACCATGGGCGCACACGTTCGATGGCGCGCTCAGCGAGTCGCCGATACGTAGTGAGCTTCCCGCCGAACACCGAAAGGAGCGGCAGGCCGTCGCGCTCATCGAGCTCGAAGGCGTAGTCGCGCGTGACGCGTGAGGCGTCTTTGCTGGCATCTTCGACCAAGGGCCGGACGCCGGCGAAGGACCAGAGGACGTCGCCGGGAGAGACGCGTGTGCGTAGGTAGCGGTTCGCTGCCAGACACAGATACTCGGTCTCTGCGGCCGAGCACTCCGGGTGCTCTGGCTCTGCCGTGGCGACTTCGGTGGTGCCGATCAGCGTGAACGCGTCTTCGAACGGGATTACGAAGACGACGCGGCCATCGTCGTTTTGTAGCAGCAACGCATCGTTTCCCGCGGCGATCCTCGGCACGACGATGTGGCTGCCCTTGAGGAGTCGGATCCGACGTGCGGACCGAATGCCGACCACGTCGAGCCAGCGCGTGACCCAGGGGCCGGCGGCGTTGACGATGCTACGGGTTTGGATCGTGCTGCGCTGGCCGGTGCCCATGGCTTCGAGCGTCACGTGCCACGCGCCGGCTCGTCGCTCGGCCGCGACGCAGCGCGTGTGCGTCCAGATGGAGCAACCACGACTCGCCGCGTCGACCGCCGTGAGGATGACGAGCCGCGCATCATCCACGCGGCAGTCCGGATAGACGAAGGCGTGCCGATGTTCCGGCAGCAGTGGCGACGTCGTTCCGCAGAGCTCGATCGTGTGCGAGCGTGGCAGCACGGACCGGCCCTTGAGGTGATCATAGAGCCAGAGCCCTGTCCGCACCATCCACGCGGGGCGTGGGCTGCCCGTCTGTGGGAGGAGGAACTCTGTCGGGCGCACCAGATGTGGCGCATTGTGCAGTAGGCGTTCGCGCTCGCGTAGGGACTCACGCACCAGGCGCAGTTCCAGACGCTCGAGGTAGCGTAGCCCCCCGTGGATCAACTTGCTGCTGGCTTGCGAGGTGGCACTCGCCAGGTCCCCTTGTTCGCAGAGGGCGACACGAAGGCCGCGGCCAGCAGCGTCGCGCGCGATGCCAGCGCCATTGATGCCGCCGCCGATGACGAATATGTCCAGCGGGGGGTCGGGTGCGTTGCGCATGCAGCGTGACGATACGTGCGCGATCGCTGCACGAAAGGGATGGCTACACCAACTGCTATTGCAGGAAGAAGCGCAGCCGTGTGCCACCGACGGCACGCATCCCGTCGCCCGCGCGCCAGCGCAGCAGCGAACGCCCGCGCGGGCCCTTCGGTGACAGAACGAAGAGTTCGCCGCCGGGGTTGGTTCCCGCGAGGAGCGAGCCGAAGTCGGTGCCCGTCGCGAGTTTCGTCGGTTTGCGTGTCCGAGTGTCGATGGCCCAGAGAGTCTGTGTTCCGGAGCGCACGAAGATCTTGGCTCCGGTCGGTCCACGAACGATGGATGTGACTGCAGCCGTACCCAGTGTTACCCGTTGCGTCATCGCTTGGCGGTTGGTCGCATCCACGAAGAGAACGGACGGGCCGTCATCGATTACGACCCGATGCGTACCGGGGAGCAGCACTCCATGTCCTGCATGCGCGCGTGCGATCAGTCGAGTGTCGCGCGCCGCGGTATCGATAACCCACATCCCTTGGTAACCCTTCAGGTGCTTGGCCCAAACCAAGTACGGGTCGATACCGGGAACGGTCGCGATGTCGAGCAAGGTCAGCTTCGAGTCGCTGGCGTATGGGGGCACCAGATTCGTGGCGGTCTTGGTCAGCGGGATGACGTCTTTCTTCTGCATGGTCGGCGAGAAGAACAGGTCGAGAGTCGAATCGCTCTGGCCAGCGACAATCAGGATGCCGCCCTTGGGAGCGAAGCGAGCGGTCGTGCCGATGTCGATGCACTTGAACGTTGGTCCACCGGTGATCAAGTTCGGCGCCGGTAGCTTCACCGGGCTCACATAGTTCGCATCGTCGCGCACGGTCCGGTCGACCCACGAGACCAGGCTGCCGTCGTAGCTGAGAGCGAGTTCGATACGACGCCCGGGATTGGCATAACCCACGTCTGCGTAGATCGTCGGCCGACGCGTTACGTTGACCGCGCGGCCGTCGTCGCGCACGACGTAGACATCTTGGAAGTCCTGGTCCTTGCCGGCGCCGAACGCAAAGCTGTGTCCGTCACCCGAGACGGCGACCTCGGGATCGAACTCCTTCGGCGGCACACCGCCCGATGGCGGAAGCGAGGGGGCGACCGGAGTGCCGCCCGTGAGCGGGACAAGGTAAAGCCCGTGCTGTTCGTCGATGAACGCGAGCACACTCGCACCGAACACCAAGGACGTCTCGGCGAAGTCGATGTTGCCCGTGGGCGTAACGTCCTTGAGCGGGCTCGGCGTGCCGGGCCAGTTCTGGGCGCCCGACCCGCTACCAAGTCGGTAGAGGAACAGTCGGTGCGAGTCGGTCGCGAAGGCAAGGTGCGAGCGCGAGGCGAGGATGCACGGCTCGATGTCGTTGAGCTCGCGCTCGATGATGCGCTCCACGCGACCCGATGCGTGGATGCGCAAGAGTCCTTGACGCCCGCCGCGCGCGTAGCGCAGGACGTGCGATCCGTCGGTCAACCGCACCATACGAAGGCCGCCGAACACCTCCTTACGCGGCAGGTCATCACGGAATGTTCGGGACTCGTCGACCGATGCGAGGTCGAGGTCTTGCAGGGTGAGGTTGGTAAGGCTCAGTGGCGTTCCGGCCCGCCCGTCGCTCAGCAAGCGCACGATGTCCGTGCCGGTCCCCGTCGCCGGGTCGGCGCTGAGCACGAGCTCGGGGGCGGCCGAGCCGAGTGTCATGGATCGTGAGTCGGAGAACACCAGCAGACTTCGCGCGCGCGGGTCCAAGTACAACGCCTGGACGAACACGTGTGCGCCATCCCAGGCGCGTGCGACACGCACGCCGAGGTCCGCGCCGCCGCTGGCATCGACCGGAATCGGTCCGACGATGAGCATGGACCGCGGGTCGACGCCCAACACGATGCCGTTCAAGCCGATCGGAAGTTCGGCCGATGTCGACGAGACCAGCAGCACAAGCTGCGCGCCGCTCTTGGCCGGGGGCGTCAGATCACGCACACGCAGGTGCATGGTTCCGCCAACTGCGGCTGGAGTGAGTTGGAGTTGCGGCTCCAGCCCATTGGACCCGAGGTTGCCTTGCCCGAGATCTTGTGCGGGCACGGAGCCAGCGAAGAGGCACGCGATCGCGCCGACGACGAGGAGACGAGGGATCGACATAGGCTGGATTCTATCGGATGGGGGGCGCATAGGCTAGCTGGGCGGTCGGAGGCCGAAGTCGCGGATCTTCTTGAATATCGCCGATCTGGATAGCCCGAGCAGCTTCGCCGCCTGGGCCCGATTCCCGCCGGTCGCTTCTAGGGCTTGTTCGATCGCGAGCCGCTCGAGCACCTTGAGATCGGTCGTCGGTAGTCCGGTTTGCCCGGAGCGCTCGGTGATGCCTCGCGTGATCGTCAGATCCGAGACGTCGATCTCTGGGGCGTGTGCCATCACGATCGC
>CAYSWE010000404.1:0-4997 GCA_964434515.1 uncultured Phycisphaerales bacterium
TCATGGCGGACCCCCGCAGCGACTCACACCACGTGACGGCACAGCTACACCTGGCGTTCCTACGCTTTCACAACGTCATGCTCGCAGAGGTCGACAAGCGCAATCGCCCGCGGTGGACTGGCGAACAGATCTTTCGTGCAGCGCAGCGCCTTACGCGGTGGCACTACCAATGGGTGATTCTGCACGACTTCCTACCGCGGCTCGTGGGGAGAGCAGCGTCGGATCGAACTCGCACATCACCTTCCACTCTGTTCTCCTGGCGCAATCAACCGTTTCTGCCAGTCGAGTTTTCGGCCGCGGCGTTCCGATTGTGTCACGCGCTCCCGCGTACGTCCTATCGCCTCAACGACCGCCTGACGCTGGAACTGGACCAGTTACTCGCCAGCGGACGGCGCCCCGTTGGTGCCACGATCGCTTGGGAAAACTTCGTGAGGATCGATGGCGCCAGGGAGCCCCAGTACGCCCACACATTCGACACAGGATTCGCGATGGACCTCGCCGGGCTCCCGCCACACCTGCGACCACACGGTCAGCCCAAGTCGCTCGCGCTGCGCGACCTCATGCGGGCATGGAAACTCGGTCTTCCGTCCGGTTCGGACGTGGCTCGCGCGCTCGGCGAGGACGTCGTCGACGCCGCGCCGCAGCCCCTCCTGTGCTACCTGCTCGCCGAAGCCAACCGCGCCGGCTACGGACAGCACATCGGCCCGGTCGGCGGCAGGATCGTCAGCGAGGTCCTGGTCGGGCTACTACGCGGAGACCCGACTTCGTATCTCAACGTCGACCCGAACTGGAGACCGCCGCAGCGCGGAGATGATGGCAACTTCGAGCTCCGTGATTTCCTGCGCTTATCAGGATCGCCAATGACCGACGCGGACCTCCCAACGATGACATCAACCATCCCTGCCAGCAGACGCCGCAAGCGTTCTCGCACGACAAGGACAAGACCGCAACACTCGACTCCGAGCACCAAGAAAGCTCGCTAGGGCTCGCGCAACACGGCTCACGCGTTGAGAACAGTCGGTCGAAACCCAACGCGAACAAAGACATTCGCAACGCCATCCCAGTCGGATGCACGCAACCTGGCTCGCGTACCGTTGATCGTCAGTTCGACCTCATAGACACAGACGACGTCTCCGGTCTCCTCGTCACGAATGTAGTACGGCCCCGGGGGGCCTGTCGTAACGGCTTGGTGCCCGAACCGGACCCCTTCGCCACTCCCCGGTTGCGGCAACCAGAGTCCGAGTGACGCAGCGTCGACCTCGCCGGCGATCGCATCGTAGGCTCCCGCAGACAAAGATGCGTTGTCGAGCGCGGTCGTCAAAGTCGCGTCGATGTGTTCGCCAAGAACGAGGTCGCCGTCCGTCATCGCCAGTGTCGCTCCGACGAACTCTCGCTGCCGCACAGGCTCGGTGATGAGTCTACGAAGCAACGCGTCGACGCGACCACACATCGTGAGAACGTTGCTGCGAACCACCGCCTCGGAGTGCACGCCGAGTTCGAACGATGGGCCGCCGAGATTCCACCAAATCGACAGATTGCAGGTCGTCGTCTTCACGCGTCATACCTCAGTCAAAGAAGCTTCGTACACAGCGGAATCCAATGGCGCAGTCTTTAGCATCGGCAGCGACCTCGATTTGCATACTCAGCGGACGCGGCAACAGGCGCCAGGAGTTGCCACGCACCACCCGCAACCCGGCCTCGAAGCTGTAGAACCCACTGTCCACGGGATTGGCAGCGAGCGAAGCCGTCCACTCGGCAACGTTGTCGAATACGCCACGGATCCCGAACGGGCTGGCGAGATTCGCTGGCAGTGAGTCGACGCTCTTCACGCCGGCTACGTAGGCGACGAAGCCGAGCGGATCGACGAGGCCCGTGGCGCCGACATGCCGCACGACGAGCTCGCCCAACACGCGGTCGCGCGGGAGCATCTCAGTCCCCCAAGGATACGGGAGAAGATTGCGGCCACGCGCGAAGTAGTTCCACTCGAGCTGCGTCGGTAGGCGCTTGCCAGCCCATGCGGCAAACGCCTCCGCATCATAGTAGTCGATCCACACGACCGGCAGCCGATTCCAGGCAGGCTTCCAGGGAGTCGTGGCGGGATCGGGCCAACGCTTAGGATAGGGATGGCCGGTCGCGTCGCAGAACTTGCGATACTCCCCGTTCGTCACCTCGAACTCGTCAACCAGCAGTCTCGGCAACGAATAGGTCCCTCGCAGCGCCGGGTAGCCATCCCCTGCCCTGACACCAGCGCGCGCGACAAGCTCGCCGGCACCGACCGGTTTCATGCCGGAGCGCGCCTCGCTTGTCGACCGTAGGTACAGCGTGGGCAAGACGTACAGTCGCGTATTCTCGGAGATATACCGCGTGAGCTCGCCAGTCCGACCATCGTCGCCCATGGCGACGATGTGGTAGTAACCACGCGACAGCGGCTCCGCCTCGAGATCCGAGATCCCCAGCAGCCGACGCTGACTCCCAACGCGCGGCAAGCCCGTCTGTCGATCCAGCGCCTGCACAAAGATCCGCGCCCCGCTCGGACGAGTCCGGATCGTGACCCTCGGAAGCAGTGCATCGAGCAGCGCACGTGCCGTCGCGGCGTCTTTGTCGGGCAACAAGTCCGCGGCGTTGGCGAGCAGCGTCGCGACTCTGGTCAAGGACCTGAGATCGACTCCAGCGGCCCCGGGATCGCTGGCACGCTGCCCCCGCGCGATCTCGGCACTCGCAAACGCGACGACCTGGGACGCCGACTTCTCCCCCCAACGTCGGACGGCCTCGAGGCGGACCATCTCGCTCGCGCGTAGGCTCGTGTAGCGCGTCCGCAACCAATCGACCCGCTCGTGAGCTGTACGCGCACCGGCGAGGATCGTCTCCGCCTGACCAACGCTCTCGACCGAGGCCGGAATGCCGGAGAGCGGGTCCGGAAGCAGCGAGAAGTCTCGCTCGCGAGCCCACCGGCTCCAAAGCCAGAGACTGCACGCGACAGCGACCAGCGCAAGTGTGCTGGCGACCACAATCGTCCGGTGGCGGGAGGCAAAGAACTTGGCCCGATCGATCCGCGACTCGGGACGCGCAACGATCTCGAGGTGCCGCAGGAAGCGACGCAGGTCCCCGGAAAAATCTGCAGCGCTCGCGTAACGCGCCGCTCGGTTCTTGCGAATCGCCTTGCCGCAGATCGTCTCGAGCGCCACGGGGACATCCGGGTTTTTCTTGCGCACGAACGGTGCGGTGTGCCACTGGATCGCCTGGATCACCTGCGTGTAGGTCTCGCGCTCGAACGGACGCGTCAACGTCAGCATCTCGTACAGAACGAGCCCGAGCGAGTATACGTCAGTGCGCGCATCGACATTGACGTCGTGGATGCGGGCCTGCTCGGGACTCATGTAGTAGGGCGTCCCCACGACCTTGCTGGATCGCGAATCCGTGTGCAGCCGTTTCGCCAGACCGAAGTCCACGATGTGCGGCCGCCCGGCATAGTCGATCAGGATGTTGCCAGGCTTGATATCCCGATGGACGATCCCCTGGGAGTGCGAGTAATCGAGCGCATCAGCAAGCTCCGCACAGACGTCGGCAACGCGCGCCGGAAAGCTCAGACCGTCGGGACCGAGCCTCTGCAAGACATCGAGCGGCGTGTCCGGCTCGTGATTCCGGTGCGCCTCATCGAGCATGGCCTTGAGGCTCTTGCCTGGGATGTACTCCATGACGATGTAGGGGACTTCGTCCGCCGAACTCACGGAGTAGATCTGCACGATCGCCGGATGCCGCATGCGCGCGGCCTTGGCAGCCTCCTGACGGAAGTCGAGAATCTGGCTCTCATCCGCACCGAGATGGTTGCGCATCACCTTGAGCGCGACGAGCCGATCGAGCGACTTCTGATGCGCGAGGTAGACGACGCCCATCCCACCGCTGCCGAGTTCGCGACGAATCTCGAAGTCCTCGAACTTCGGCAGCCAGCGCGGACGCAGGAAGTCATCGTCGTCCGTGTGCTCGGCAAGCAGTGCGCGAAGCCGCTCGACGAGGACAGGTTCTTGCTCGGCCCGAGCCGCAAGGAATGCAGCGCGTTCGGCACCTCCGAGCTCCGTGGCTTCGCCGAACAGCTGCTTGATCCGGTTCCAATCGTGTGACGACGTCATGGCTGAGACAACGTCATGGCTGATCCGAGCCGAGCTTGGATTTGAGCCAGGATCGAGCGAGGCTCCAGTCTCGTTGCACGGTGCGCATGGACTTGCCCATGACGCGCGCCGTCTCCTGAATGGTCATGCCGGCAAAAAAGCGAAGCTCGACGACGGCGACGAGATCGACGTCGCACAGCGCGAGCTCACGTAGGGCCTCGTCGAGCGAGAGGAGGTCCACGGACTGCTCGAACTCTTCGACGCAAACCTCGAACAAGACCTCGTCGATCTGCGTCTGACGATCCCCCCTGCGCTTGCGCTTGCGTGCGTGGTCCACAACGATGTCGCGCATCGCTTTCGCCGCCAACGCAAGAAAGTGATTGAGGTCGACGCACGCGATCCCGCGTTTGGAGAGCTTGATATAGACCTCGTTCACCAGCGCGGTGGCCTGGAGCGAGTGATCGAGACGCTCCCCGCGCATGCGCACGAGGGCCAGTCGGTGTAAGTCCTCGTAGAGCAACGACACGAGCTCGCGCTCGGCAGCCCGGTCGCCCGATCGGGCCCTGGCGAGGAGGCGCGCGATCGGATCATCATCGTGACTCGTCGAACTGGGGATCGTCATCGCGAGCATCTGAGGAGGCCGAAGGAACCGGAGCGTACATGGTAACGAGACCGCCAGAAGCTGCTCGGTCTGCCCGGGAAACGCCCGAAGCCAGCGGAACGCGCCAGTTTTTCGCGCGAAATCCAACGCTGAGAGCGTCGGGGAACCTAGCCGCCGGTCCCTGTCTCCCTTTCGATCCCAGGCATCAACAAGGAATAGCAAGGAGAGACATCATGACGCACTGGCTCCAAAAGCACCCCTGGTCGCCCTATGCCACCGGCGCCGGGATC
>CAYSWE010000405.1:0-4992 GCA_964434515.1 uncultured Phycisphaerales bacterium
GTCATCCCTCGGCGGCCCGCAGGAGGTGCCGATCACCCAGATCATCGAGATGGCGCGCAGCAACACGTCGGGCGCCGCCCTGCAGATCGAGGTGCGCGGCGACGACGTGACCGCGACGCTGGGCAGCCAGACGTTCAAGGCGCGCAAGGAGACCGAGGACGTGCGGCAGGCGTTTGCCTTGCTGCAAGAGGTTGGTATCCAGTTTCCCGAACTCGCCAACGAGGACTTGACGAACATCGAACGCCTGCTGGCCCTGAAAGAGAGCGACGCCAGCACGAGCGGGCAGACCGCATCGCCGCTCGACGGGCTTGCAGAAACGCTTGGCCATCGGCCACGCGTGCTCGTGGTGGGGGGGAACGAACGCCAGCGGAAGCACCACCATCGGCTCGAGAAGCTCGCGCGCGAGTGGGACTTCGAGTCCGAGTGGCTCATGGCGAACTACTCCTCGCCGCAAAAGCTGGTCTCCGCGATCACGGACCGCCTGCAGGCAGGCTGCGACCTTCTCCTGCTGCTGCACTGGAACCGACACGAGACGACCGAACCGGCGCTGGAGCGCGCGCGGCAGGCCGGCGTTCCCGCGCGGACCGTGTTCTATGCTGGCTTCACCTCGCTGCAGGTGTGTCTCGAGGAGATGGGTCGGAAGCTCACGGTGTAATCCCGCCGTCGGGTGGCAAGGCACCCGGAATTCGCGAAACTCTTGCGAGCGCCCGTTCTATCTCACGGCCGATTCCTCGGACACCGCCCCTGACCGTGTCCGCCACGCTCTTCCGCCAGGATTCCACCGACCCGTGCATTGCACAGACTGGCGCGCCTTGATCGCGCAGCTTCCCAAACGCCTCCGCAGTCTCAGGCCCGGAGCTCGTCCACAGGACATCGCAACGGTCGAGCGCGTTCTCGACCAACGGCTCCTCGGACGGCGGCTGCCCAGGCAGTTCCGGAACTTCCTCTACGCAGCCGACGGCGGCTGGCTTGGAGATCACCGAATCTATGGTACGCCAGAACTCTTGGATCTCCTGCGTGGGGTTGGAGCCGCACCGGGCACGCTCTGGCCGAGGCGACGCAAGCTGCTTCCGTTCCATCCGGTCGACCGGCGCGGGATCGAATGCCTCGACCTGGGCCAGCCCGATGCCCCGGTGGTGTGGTGTCGCGACCGGACGCTGGAGCGTCGCGGCCAAGCCAACCGGCCCATGGCAGACTACGAGTTGCACGGGCTGGCGCGGCGCATCGGCGTTTGGGCGGGAAGGCGCAAGCCGGAGATGCATCCGACCTATCCAGACTTCCTGGACTGGGCGCTCGATGTGCTCTGCGATCTACGGAGCGCGGTCCCGGGTGTCCAGGTGGCAGGACGCAACTGAGGCCGCGCATTCTCGGCTTCCGATAATGTATCTTATGTTGCGTTCGGCGTCGCGTAGGGGCGTTGGATCCCTCGCGCGGCCGCGCTTCTAGCCTTCGCGCGGCCGCGCTTCTATACCGACACGCTCGACACGGTCGCACCTCCGCAGGACGAACCCGCACCGGCGGTGCAGCCGAAGCAATGGCGCGCAGTCGCGATGCGGCGCTTGGCGAGTTCCGGATGGAAGTCGCGCAGATGCCGAACCGCTCCCGTCAAACCCAGGTCCACCATCTGGTTGAAGTCGCAGTCGTACAGCGTTCCGTCGGGCCCGACGGAGATCATGTCACGGCACATCACCTCGGTTGCCGCCGCTGCGTTGAACGCCTGCTCGAGGGTCTCTTGGTAGGACTCCAACTCGCCGGCCCGTTCGAGCGATTCTCGGAAACGCTTGATGGGGAGGTTCGCCAAGGCATAGAGCGAGGTGAACTGGATTCCGAAGTCGGCGGCGAGCCGCTCGCGATAGTCGGCCTCGAGCTTGGCCTGCGGCGGCGGCAGAAACGCGCCGCCGGGGTTGTAGACGAGATTGAGCACCTTCTGGCCGTCAGCGGCTCCGTAACCCAGGTGATTCAGCAGCTGCAGAGCACGGATCGACGTGCGAAACGTGCCGCGGCCGCGCTGGGCATCGGTACGCTCTGCCGTATAGCATGGGAGACTGGCGACAATCTCGACATCGTGCGAGGCCAAGAACTCTGCCAGGTCCTCTTGGCCCTCGAGGAAGAGCACGGTCAGATTGCAACGGTCGATGACCCGCACGCCGAGGCGCCTGGCCTCGGTCACAAGAAAACGGAACTGCGGGTTGAGCTCCGGTGCTCCTCCGGTGATATCGAGCGTCTGGAACGAGCCTCGGCGTAGCGTGTCGACCACCAACTCGGCCGTCTCGCGCTGCATGTTCTCGGCCACGCCGGTCTGATGCGGCCCGGCCTCGACGTGGCAGTGATTGCAAGCCTGGTTGCAAAGCTTGCCTACGTTGATCTGCAGCGTGGCGAGCGACCGCGCGCGCAACGGGCCCACCTGGTGGTGGACGAGCGCGGCATCGAATCTCCGTTCGGCGCTGGATTCGAGGTGAGGAAGCTGAGTCGTCATGGAGCTACACTGAGCCAAAGGCCTGGAAAACGACAGTATTACCTGCCAGGCGGAGCTTGGTTCCTTGGTCCCAGACCATACTCGAAGGCCAGATGGAACGTTACATCGGGCGCGATGCTGCGGATGAGGTCCTCCCCCACCGCAGCCTCGATCGCTCCCCGCTCGGACGTGCGATACCTGGCGCCGACCCAGAGGATCCCCTGTGCACGCCGTGCGTGGTTGTTGTCGAGATTGGCGAGAACGGATCGCTCCCACTCGACTTGCGTGAGCGCCGTGAGACTCTCGGTCAGCGCGAGTTCGGCACCGAAGCCCACAGACGGGACGTCGGCGTAGGAGATGCCTGCCGCGCGCGCCCGGCCCGCGGTACCGACTGCCGTCCAGCCGGCCCACCCGAACAGCGCCACCGGTCCACCGTCCCACTCGGCAAGCAGCTGAACCGACGCGTCCCATTCGCCGTTGCCAAGGCCGCGGCGCTCACTCCCGGTCGGAAACTCCACCCCAGCGCGAATCCCGGTCCGCACTGGCATGCCAACGATCTCTGGAAACCAGGCGATGGCGATCGGAATGTCGCCGAGCGCCAGAGTGGTCGAGTCGAGCCGGTAGACCGGGTCGAGATCCCCCGCCAGCGTGCGGCGTGAGGCCTGCACGAAGGTGCGATTGCGGGGAAACTGATCGCGCTCGTTCTGCGGCAGGCCGAAGAGGCGGTGCCAGGCTTCGATGAAGCGGTCGAGTCCGCCGCCCGAGGAATGCAAGAACGGCACGCTGACTTCGAGATCGAGACCATCGCCGAGACCAATCCGAACGCTCGGCTCGATGCGGACCAACTCGCCGTCGAGCTCGATACGATCCAGACCCGTTCCCGGGCGCAGCCACAGGCTGGTCCAGTCGACGCCAAAACCGAGGTCCACTCGACCCGGCCCGACCGCACGGGCGGCGCGCGGCGCCAGGTGCATCGCGGTGAGCTGCGTCGGGTGTTGATTCCGCGTGCGCAGCGGGGCTGGGCGCGCGAGTTCGTTCATGTGACACGCGGCCAGCGCGAGCAACCACGCGCCAACGAGTGCACGCACGAGCACGGTTCGCATGCCTTGGCTATAGAGCCCATGGGCAGACGATGGAATCAAAACACCGACATCCGCGATTGCGCACCCGCGCCAAAAGCGCGGGCGAATCGTCGCAGACAAACGAGGACTCACGTTCATCCTTGACTCGCGCTCCTTCCCGCTCGAAATTGCCGGCCATCATGAAGATCCAGACCGACAACGGCTATACGATCGAGTTTCCGAAAGGTCTCGACCTACGATCCGAAGCCGAGATGTCCGCACCCTATCGTGGCGACACCGTTGCGATTCCTTTCGTCATTCGCGGCGAGCCCGGACTCATCGACGTGCGCTTCCAGGTCCAGAACGTCGAGGACAAGGATCAGGACTGCTACAACGAGACGTTTACCTCGGTCCTGAGACCCGGCGGCATCTTCACCAACTTCTTTGGGCGCGCCCACGCCGAGCTCCGCGGCGAACTGACGGTCCCCAAGCGGCTCTTCCCGATCGAGGTTCACGCGGTGTCGGTCAGGAACCTGAGCGACGCGCAACGCGGAACGATCGCCAGCGCAAAGCCCTAGAGGTTCGCTCGGCCCTGTGGTGGGCCGGGGCGGCACAGAGACAAACAGGGCGCATCGAGCGCTCCCCCATCTACGCATTGGGACATTAGCAAGGAGGAGGCAGTGAAGGGCCTCGCGCGACTTCGCGAATCGTCGATCGGACGGAAAGTCTTGATGGCGGTCACGGGCATCATGTTGATTGGATTCCTACTCGGACACCTGACAGGGAATCTCCTCATTTTTGGCGGCCGCGAGGCCTTGAACGACTACGCCTGGTGGTTGCACGATCACCCGAAAATGCTCTGGGGAGCGCGGATCGGACTGCTGGTGGTGTTTGGCGCCCACGTTGCGATTGGACTCTCGCTCCAGGCGGCGAACCGCCGTGCGCGACCGGTCGCCTACCACCATCCCGGTAGCGTACAGCTCCGAACGGCCGCGCAGACGATGCTTGCGACCGGCATCCTGGTCTTTGCCTATCTCATCTATCACTTGTTGCACTTTACGTTCGGGCAGATCCAGAGTGCGAACGCCGCGCTGCTGGTCGACGGCAAGCCGGATACCTACGGCATGGTCGTCGCAGGATTCGGCAATCCGATCGTCGCAATCTCCTACCTCGTAGCGCTCGCGATTCTCGGAGCGCACCTAAGCCATGGGATCTCGAGCTTCTTTCAGACGCTTGGGATCCAACACCCGCGCTACACACCGTGGATTCGCAGGCTCGGCACCGCCGCGGCCTGGATCCTTGCGGCCCTCTACGCGACGATACCTCTTGCCGTCATGTTCGGCATCATTCCACAACCAGGGAGCTGAGGCGAATCATGACACTGGATTCCAAGGTTCCGTCCGGACCACTCGCAGAGAAGTGGGACAAACACCGCTTCGACATCAAGCTCATCAATCCCGCAAACAAGCGCAAATA